>CAZJHA010000084.1:0-8691 GCA_964545755.1 uncultured Halobacteriales archaeon
CCTCGACACCCAGCCCTGCGTCGAGTGTGGCACCTGTGCCATCGTCGCCGACACCCAGTGGGAACATCCCCGTGGTGGGAAGGGCGTCGAGTTTCGAGAGGGCTGATGACCCGGTCGGCGTCGGGGTATCGAGAGCGAATCGGCGACCTCGCGACACGGGCCGAACGCGACCGCGAGACGTTCGACCCACCCGAAAATCCACCGGACGAGGAGCGCGCGATGGCGTTTCTCCGGGAGGGACTCGGACCGCTCGTGGCGCTGTATCTCGAAGCCCGCACGGCCGACTGGGAGGTCGGGTTCTCGGCCGCGGAACTGGAGGCGTTCCATCGTGCGACCAACGACTGGATCACGCTGTACGCCCGGTGTTACGGCGTCTCGATGGACCCTGACACGACCATTAGGAAGGCCGCGGAAGTCCTCATCGAGACGCACAACATCCGCGACACCGCACAGTTACTGACGCACGTTCCGCCGCGCGACTCCTGAGTTATTCCTGTGCGCGCCAGCGACCGCCGAGTTCGCTGCGCATGGAGTCGTCGAACACGCCGTCGATGAAGACCGTCACGCGGCCGTTTTCCTCGCTGAGGGTGACCGTTGCGACCACGTCGTCGCGCAGCGAGATGTCGAGCGCGTTCATGTGTCGTGACCCCATCCAGTCGGCGTAGGTCACCGGTCCGTCGTTCCACTCTTCGAGTGTCTCCCGGCTGGGGTCTTTGAGCCGGACCATCCGCTCTTGGAGTGCACCGTCGATGCTTGCGACCACCGCGCCATCCATTCGCTCGGCGGTCGTCGCCGCTGCCGCGTGGAACGCCTCGATGTCGCCGAAGACGCTCCCACAGCGTTCGACCGGCCAACGGTTCGCGCCCATCGGGTCGGCGTATTCCTCGACGGAGGGTCCCGAGACGAGGGCGAGATAGAAGCCCGGCCCGCTGACGTGTGGCTCGCCCCAGCGGTCGAACTCTACACTAACGGCTTCGAGACAGTAGCGTACGATATCGATCAGCTCCTCGACCCGCCGATGGCGTGCGTACGTGATGGTGAGTTCGTCGTGGGCGTCGTGGTCGGCGCGCTCGTCGTCGGCTGGGCGTTCGTCGGGGTGGACGTCGTCTACTGGAACCATCGGCGGAGCGAGTAGCGCGCTCGTGAGGTCAATCCCTCGTTTCGTTTCGCCACCAACACCGCGTCTTCGGCCTTGCGGGCGACCTCTTCGGGAATCGCGCCGAAGACGAACTGCTGGAGGACACCCTCGCGGGTCGCGCCGATGACGGTCAGGTCGTGTGCGCCAGAGCGGTCGGTGATGGTCTCGACGACGTCCTCACCCTCGACGACGGTGGTTTCGACCGTGACGCCGGTCTCCCGGAGGTCGGTCGCGGCCTCTTCGACCCGCTCGCGCGCGTCGTCAACGTCGCCGTCCGGCGGAACCACCCGAAACACCTCCGCACGCGCACCCGTCGCTCGACAGACTGCTTGACAGATCTCCGCGCTGAGCTCGGCGTGTGGCCCGCCGGCGGTCGGCAGCAGTACCGACTCGACGTCGCCGGAGGCGTCCGAACCGAGGCGCTCGACGAGGACATCGCAGTCGGCCTCGGTCGCAATCGTGTCGACGACGCTGCCGAAGACGATTTCGCGGCGGCGCGAGCCGCGTGCGCCCCAGCCCATCAACACGGCGTCGGCATCGTACTGCGCGACGGTGTTGAGGATGGCCGATTCGACGTCGTGGCTGATGCGAATCGTCGCGCTGATTGGGACGTCCGTCCCGTGGGCGTCGAGCGTGCCGTGGACGCCTCCATCGTTGGCCACGTCGGCGTCGACCGTCGCTCCCGAGTCATCGACCGTGCCGCCGTCGGCCCGTGCGCCCAGAGCGCGTTGGAGCACCTCGCGTTCCTCGTCGATGTACTCCTGACCACGCGAGAGCGGTGTCTGCTCGGGGATTTTGACCACGCTCATCGCGAGCACCTCCGCTCCTCGGTCGGCGGCGACATCGGCGGCCGTCCGCAGGAGCTGGTCGACGTTCTCGGGGTTCGCAATCGGCACGAGGACCCGCTCCTCGCGGTCGGTCGGACTCTGCTGAGAGATGACGGTCGGCGTTTCGCGTTCGATCTCCTCGGTCGAGGGCGCGCGGCCCTTCCATGTGAACCAGAAGACGATACCGATTGCTTCCGCGATGAGTCCGAGGATGACGGTCTGCAGACCGAGGCTCGCTATCAGGAGGACGTTCAACGCCACTGCGAGGCCCGGTAGCCACGGCACGAGCGGGACCGTGAACCCTCTGTCGAGGTCGGGATGCCTCCGGCGAGACACGATGAGTGCGGCGTTGACGACCGTGAACCCGCTCAACAGCAGGACGTTGGCGACGCTGGTGATGCTTTCGAGACCGAGGTGGACGCCGAAGAGGGGGAGACCGAGCAAGCTATGGAAGAAACTCTCGCCCGCGCCGCCGGGAATCTCCCCGAAGAGAACGGCGAATATCACGATGAACGTGAGGATGAACCCGCCGGTGAGCAGCGTCGACTTGTAGGGCGTTCCGTACTCCGGATGGAGGTCCTCGAACTGCTCGGGGAGGTGGTTACGACGGGCCAGCGCGAGTTTGACCCGCGACCCCGCGAGCACGGTGGCGTTCGCCGCCGACAGCATCGAGAACAGCGCGCCGACGATGATGACGTAGAAGCCGATGTTACCGAGGTAGTACTGGGCGGCGAGCGCCATCGAGACCTCGCCGTTCTGGGCGACGTACTGGGTGGGGGAGACGCCCCCGAGGTTTTGATTCGCGGCGAGGAAGGAGAGAAACTGCCCGTCGTTGATTGCGATGACGATGACGAGCACCACCAAGGCGTACAGGAAGGTGACGAATCCCATCGAGATGTAGATGGCGCGGGGAATCGTGTTGCCGGGGTCTTTGATCTCGTCGGCGTTGGTCGCGATGGCCGAAAAGCCGATGAACGTGATGAACACCAGCGCGCTCGTCGAGGCGATGCCGACGAAGTTCCCGATGTTGCTGTAAAAGGAGTTCACGACGACATCCGCGCTGAACGACCGCAAGCCGCCGTAGAGAAAGAGAATCAGGAGCAGTATCTTCGCCGCGGTGACGGCGATTTGAAACTGGCTCGACTCCTCGCTCCCGCGGCTGTTGATAAAGACGAGGAGACCGAGCACCGCGACCCCCGGTAGCCAGTAGGGAATCGACTGCGGAATCCCGACGAGGGGGTAGATGAACCGATAGAACCAATCGGAGAAACTCGCCAGATAGAAGGCCGCACTCGCCGGATAGCCGACGATCATCGTCCAGCCCATGATGTACGTCCAGTCCGCATCGAAGGTCTCGCTGACGTACATGTAGCCGCCACCGCTCTCGAAGTATACCGAGGAGAACTCCGCGTAGGCCGCCGCCGTGAGCGCGGCGATGAGCGCCGCGATGACGAACGATACGATGGCCACCGTTCCGACGTTCGAGACGGCAAGCCCCGAGAGCACGAAGATGCCCGCCGCGATCATCGTCCCGATACCGATGGCGAGCGCCCCGAGCAGGCCGATGTTGCGGTCGAGTTCGGTCGAGACGTCGCCCTCGCCGGCAGCCGTATCACTCATTGTAAACGAAGACGTGTCGCCAGCCGTTTCAGTGGCTGCCTTTCAGAGGCTGGCAACCGCACGAGCCGCCCACCACGCCTCTTTCGGCAACGAACCACAGATCATATCAATCATTCGTGATGCCGGTCAACAGTTAAGTGACGCGGTGTGCTACCGACAGGCATGCAAGTATCGGAGGCGTTCGAGTTCACCCACGAGGACCGCAAGAGCATCTATCAGTGTATCGAGGACAGCGACGGTCCCATCGCCGCCGAGGAGGTGCGCGAGTCGCTCCGACTCGACCCGAGCGGCTTCCGCCATCACGTCGCCATCCTGAAACGCGACGGTCTCGTTGCGGAGTCGGGCGGCGACCTCCGGGCGACCTTCGAGGGCAGCGACGAGGCCGAGGAGGAACGGTTCGAGTCCAATGGGTTTGCGTTCACCATCCGGCCGGCCATCGAGACCGATAGGTCGGGACTCGTGGGTGTGATTCGACAGGTCGCCGGCGGGAAAACGTATACCGTGGCCGAAAGCGTCGCTGACATCATCGACCACGAGGAGACCATCGTCCAGAACTCACCTGTTCGCTCGCGAATGTTCTTCGTCGCCACCATCAGCGACGAGGTGGTGGGCTGGATCCACCTCGAATCCCCCGAGTTGGAAAAACTCTCGCACACGGCCGAACTCACCCTCGGCGTGCTGGAGGAGTATCAGGGCCACGGCATCGGGAGTCGCCTGCTCGACCGCGGTCTCGACTGGGCCGAACAGAAGGGCTACGAGAAACTCTACAACTCGATTCCCTCGACCAACGAGGAGGCCATCGAGTTCTTCGAGGCCCACGGCGGCGAGATCGAGGCCGTCCGCGAGGACCACTACAAGTTCGAGGGCGAGTACATCGATGAGGTGATGACGGCGCTCGTGCCCTGACTCAGCGCCAGTTCTCGGCCCCCTCCAGCGGTTCGGCGACGACGCCGTCCTGCTGGACGAGCGCGCGGGCGTGGGCCGTACAGACGTCTCGATTCGTGTCCCATGGAACGTGTAACCGTACCGCTGCCGACTGTTCACAGCCATCCTCGGCACACACTGCCATATCCGTAGTTGGATGCGGTGGCATACAACCGTTTGCCCTACAGGACGATGACGGCCACGAGCGCGACGAGCATCGAAAGCGTCACGAGCAGCTGGACGACCGTCGAGGCGAGCACCCCGACGGCGGCGTACAGCGCCGCCCGCAGGCTCCGCTCGGGGTCTCGGTGGCGGTAGAACTCGACGGCGAATACAGTACCAGCAACGCCGAGGACGATACCGAGCGGGCCGGCGACGAAAAAGAGCGCGATGCCGACCACTGCCGCGAGAACCGTCGTAACCGTCGACGCGCCGTCCACCCGTGCCGACACCGCTCCGCCGAAGTAGTCGGCGGCGAGCGCGAGCAGGCCCAGTACGGTGAGCGCGGCGAGCAACAGCGGACCGGGTTCCGCGTACCCACTTCGCCACCAGTAGAGATAGATGCCCACGAGCGAGGTCAGGGTTCCCGGCAGTAGCGGCACGACGCTGCCGACGACGCCGAGGACGGCCAGTCCGACGGCGACGAGAACGACGACATCGACCATACCTCGCTTCCGGGACTGACGGGGTTAAATACGCCGGGAGCGCACGCCCGGTAGCGACCACTCGAATCGGTCGATTCACCGCACCGCACCGCCCAGCATCGCCATGTCCGACCACCCGCTCCGCACGCTCGAAGCAGTCGTCTTGGTCGGTATCGGCGGGTTCGCGGGGTCGAACCTGCGTTACTTCGTCGCGCGTCTGCTCTCGGGTGCGGGCGGAACGCTCCTCGTGAACGTCGTCGGAAGTTTCGTCCTCGGATTACTCCTCTACGAGGCACGCTATACTGGCATCCTCACAGAGCGGACGCGGCTGGTCCTCACGACCGGGTTTCTCTCCTCGCTGACGACCTACAGCACGTTCGCGCTTCAGACGGCGCTGCTCGATTCACCGGGGCGGATACTCGTGAACGTGCTCACCACCTACGCGCTCGGCTTTTCGGGCGTACTTGCCGGGCGGGCGCTCGCCCGACGCGTCGATGGAGGCACCCGATGACAGCGCTCGACCCGGCCCACCTCGTCGGCACGGGCGGTGCGCTCGGCGCGCTCTGTCGGGTGTACGTGAGCCAGCGCTTCGAGGGGAACCACCCCACAGGAACGCTCGCGGTCAACGTCATCGGGAGTTTCGCGCTCGGGCTGGTGACGTTTGCGGGTGCGGGCGAGACAGCCGTTTTGCTGGTCGGCACCGGCGCGTGTGGCTCCTTCACCACCTTCTCCTCGTTCTCGTTCGAGACGGTGCGGCTGGTCGAAGAGGGCAAGGCAGGGTGGGCGGCCGCGAACGCGCTCGTCAACCTCTTCGGTGCGCTCGCGGCCATCGCTCTCGCGTGGCTCGTGATCGTTGCAATCGGCTAATCGCGCTCATCGGCGTACCGGTCGCGCTCCTCGCGGGCCGCCCGATTCCCGTAGCGCTCGACCAGCGGCTTGTAGGCATCGCCGAGCGCGCGCATGCACGCGCCGGTCGAGTCGTAGTCGAGCGCGTCGACCACTTCCTCGGTGGGTCGGGCCTGCAGAACTCGCATGACGAGCAGGCGCTCTTCGCGCGCGGAGGGACCGCTGCTCGCCGAGTCGGTGAGGTGGCCGAGTGCGAGCGCGCGGAACACATGCGGATGAATCTCGGCGAGACCGGGGCCGTCGGCGGCGCTCGCGGCGACGCGCCACTCGTGGTCGGTGAAATCGATGTCGGCGATGGCGTCGGTCGCGGCAAGCGCTATCCGAACCACGTCCGGTGCAAGGTCATCGAGCGGGTCCGACAGCGCCGCGCCGACCCGCTCGACGAACCGACGCGCGTGGCGGTCGTGAAGCTCTTCGCCCGCTGACGAGAGCGGTGTGAGCATCAGCGCGGAGTGCTCACCGCTGCGTTCGTTCCGCGTGGTTGCGAGATACACGGTCGAAAAGTCGTTTCGGTCCCAAAAGCGGACGAGTTCGGGCGTCGCGCCGTAGCCGACACCGAGCCAGTCGGCGTCGATATGGTGACGAAGCTCATCGAGTAGCCGCGAGCCGAGACCGCGCGAGCGGGCGGCGGGGTGGGTGGCGATGCGGAGCACGCGCTGGCCGGTCGGGACTCCTGCTTGCTCGTCCCGTAGCTGGCTCGTGAGTGCGTCGGGAAGGAGGTGGCCCTTGATGCGACTGCCCTCGTACACTTTTCGACGCAGGTCTTCGGAAAGGTTGCCCTCGTGGGCGCACAGCGCGACCGAGACGACGTGACCTGCCTGAAGCAGCGCGTGAACCGAGACGTTCGGCGCGTCGAGCAGGCGCGCGAGGTCGTTCGGTTCGGTTCGATAGTGGGCGGCGACGAGCAGCCCGAACACCTCGCGCAGACGGTGTTCGTCGGTGAGCAGTTCGGTAGAATCGAAGCGTCTGTACGTGACGCTTTCGGGTGTCGCTTGCTCAACCAGCGGCGCGACGGGCGGGCGCGCGTCGAGTGCGAGCGCGCGGAACACCCACACCTCGATTGGGTCGCCGGCGGCGTATCTGATCGGGTCGTCGAGGCGCTGCTCCGCGACGGTGAAATCGCTGTCGGCGAGACGGTCGCGGAAGCGAACCGAAAACCCACGACCGGCTCCCTCGTAGCCGTGAACGGTTGTGACGAACGCGACCGCCAGCGCATCGAGAAATTCCGTAAGTCGGCCGACCGGGAGCGCGGCGGCCTCGTCAATGACCACGACATCGGCCGTTGGAGCGCGCTCGACGGCGGCCGCTGGCTTCGCGAAACACACTCGTCCACCGCCCACGGCGTCGAGCCGTCGTGGGGGATCGCCGCTGTCGGCCCCGGCGAGCGCGTCGAGGCCGGCGAGCAGTCCGCGTGCGCGCTCGAAGACCGGTGCGGCGCTGCGGTAGGCGGGGGCGGTCACGAGCACATTCTTCCCCTCGGCCGCAAGCGCGCCGGCGGCCAGCCCGGCGGCGCTCGACTTTCCTCGCCCGCGGTCGGCCTCGACGACGAGCGCGGTGCCCGGTTCACGAAGGTCCTCGAAGGCGCTGACGGCCGCCGTCTGATCGGCCGTCAGACAGGTCTCGTAGGCTGCTCGCGGGAATTCGTGGTCTCCCGGCGCGGCGGGAGCCGTCCGCTGCTCGCGCGGTGGTGGGTCGGTTAGGCCATCGCACTCGATGGTTCGGGAATCGGCGTTCACGATGGCGATTCCCCGGTGTGCTCGAAGCAACTCGACCAGCCGCCGCCGGAAGTTGCCGGCCACCGATTCGATGTCGTAGGGTGGGACGGCAAGCGTCGCATCGAAGCCGTCCCGACGGTCGGGCCACGCATCGAGCGGCGGTGCGAGTACGATGAACAGCCCGCCGCCATCGACCGCCCCTACTGTGCGACCGATGGCGTTCGGCCGACACTCCTCGTGACAGTCGAGCACGACCGCTCTCCGGGTCCGTCCGAGGAGCCTGTCGGCGTGTTTCGGCCCAATGCGCTCGCAGTCGAGTCGTCCGTCCTCGTCCGCGACGAGCGTCGTCGCCGCTCTCCGAATCTCGGCCCCGTCGAGCACCTCGCGCGCCCCGGCGTAGCAGTCCTCGCGCTCGCCCGTGAGCACCAGCGCGCGGCGCTCGTTCGCCCGGCGGGCCTCGTCGCCGAGCGCGGCCGCGAGGTCGGCAATCATAGTCGTTCGCGGGCGCGCGACGGCATGGGCGCGTCGGTTCGTAACCCGTATTAGCGGCCAATCATATACGCACCCCTAGAATTTAGTTACGGCATCACGAAGTCCGATGAAATGGACAGCCGCGGCGGTTCAGTTACCGAACAGTTCGAGCAACTCAAGAGCCGCTTCGAGGGAGCGGACGATTCCAGCGACGACGCCGACTCCTCGGACAAGCCGTTCTGGAAGCGCTACGGTGCCCTCTTTCAACTGCTCGCGGTGGCGGGAGCGTTCGGCGGTATCATCGCAAGCGCCGCCTCGACGGCAATCAACCGGACGATGGCCATCGCACGGGAGACCGGCCCCGCACTGCTCGATACTCTCTGGCCGATTCTCCTCGGCGTCACGCTGGTCGCGGTGGCGCTCTGTCTGGTCGTCGTCGCGCTCGG
>CAZJHA010000085.1:0-8660 GCA_964545755.1 uncultured Halobacteriales archaeon
TCGAGTCCGGCAGGCTTCGGCGACCAGGCGTTCAACGACCTCGCGTGGCAGGGTCTCCAGAACGCCAAAGACGAGTTCAACGTCAGTCTCCAGCAGGTCGAAGAGACGAACCAGTCGAACTACAAGACCGTGCAGTCGCGGCTCGCGGAGAGTCAGAACCCCGACTACGACCTCATCGTTCTCGTCAGCTACAACCACACCCAGGCCCTCGAAACGAACGCCACTCAGTATCCCGACCAGAAGTGGATGCTCATCAACGACGACGTCGAGCAACCGAACGTCGCTGGCTACGCGTGGGCGAACCACCAGATGTCGTATCAGGCGGGCGTCCTCGCCGGCACGATGACGACCCGCGAGTTCGAATACGAGGGGAGTTCGACGAGTCCCGGACAGACGACCGTCGGCTTCGTCGGCGGCGAGGATGGCGCGCTCATCAACGCCTTCGAGCGCGCGTACAAAGCCGGCGCGAAGTACGTCAACGAGGATGTCAACGTCAAGGTCGGCTACATCGGCAACTACACCGACACCCAGACCGCGAACAACATCGCCAGCTCGCAGTACGACGCCGGCGCGGACATCGTCTATCATGCAGCGTCGGCCGCCGGACAGGGCGTCTTCCAGGCCGCACAGGGGGCGAACCGCTTCGCCATCGGCGTCGACGCCGACCAGTCCACGACCCTCTCCGAGTACGAGGACGTCATCATGGGGTCGGCAGTCAAATACATCAACAGAGGGACGTATCAGGTGGCGAAAGCCGTGGTGCAGGACAAGTGGAACACCGTTCAGGGCAACAACGTGCTCGGACTCGAACAGGACGCCGTTGCGGTGGTGCTCGGCAAGGCCATCGGCTCGGAACTCCCGAGCGTCGTCGAGAACAACCTCGACAAGTCCAAACAGGCCATCCTCGACGGCGACGTCACGGTCCCGTGTACCGCGTCCGGCTGTCAGTGAGCCGTTCATATCATTCGTCTCACTATTGATGATACGAACCCACACACGAACGCCATGAACAGTACGCGAACGCCCGCCGTCCGTCTCGATGGCATCACCAAGCGCTTCGGCGACGTCGTCGCCAACGATGGGGTCGACTTCACGCTGGAGAAAGGAACCGTCCACGCCCTCATCGGCGAGAACGGTGCCGGGAAATCGACGCTGATGAGCGTCCTCTACGGACTCTACGACCCCGACGAGGGACGAATCACCGTCGACGGCAGTCGTCGAGCGTTCGACTCGCCGCGGGCGGCCATCGACGCCGGTGTCGGGATGATACACCAGCACTTTCAGCTGGTCGATACGATGACCGTCGTTCAAAACGTGGTTCTCGGCCACGAACCGACCGATGGCGGGTTGGTGGATACGGCGAGCGCGCGCTCGGACATCGCGGACATCTGTTCGACCTACGGCTTCGAGGTCGACGAGTACCTCGACACCCCCATCGAAGAACTCGGCGTCGGCGTCCAGCAACGCGTCGAAATCGTGAAAAGTCTCTATCGCGGGGCCGACGTGCTGATTCTCGACGAACCGACCGCGGTGCTCACTCCCCAAGAAGTGGAGAACCTCTTCGAAGTAATGGACGAACTCACCGCCGAGGGCCACTCGCTCATCTTCATCACGCACAAACTCGACGAGGCGATGGCCGCCGACGACATCACCGTGCTCCGCGATGGCAAAGCCGTCGGCACCGTCGATGCCGAGGAGACCTCCCAGGAGGAACTCGCCCGGATGATGGTCGGACGCGACGTCTTATTCGACACCGAGGCCCGAGAGACGTCGCCCGGCGACCCCATCGTCGACGTCACCGGTCTCGGCGTCGCCGACGACCGCGGTCTCGAAGCGGTCGCCGGCGTCGACTTCGAGGTTCGGGAGGGCGAGGTGTTCGCCATTGCGGGCGTCGAGGGCAACGGTCAATCCGAACTCGTCGAAGCGCTCACCGGCCTTCGAAGCGCCGAAACCGGGACGATAACGTTCGACGGTGCCGACATCACCGACACGAGCCGTCGGTGTCGCATCGAATCGGGCATCGCGTACGTTCCCGAAGACCGCCAGGAGACGGGGCTGGTGCAGGATTACGACCTCGTGCACAACGCCCTCGTGGGCAATCAGACGGTCCCACCGTACGCACACAACGGCTTCCTCGACTGGGCGGCCGTCCGCGACCATGCCGACGACATCATCGACGAATACGACGTCCACCCGTCCGACCGTGACACCGAAGCAGCGTCGCTGTCGGGGGGCAACCAGCAGAAGTTCGTCGTCGGGCGCGAGCTCGAACGCGGCCCGGCGTTCGTCGCCGCTGCGCACCCGACCAGAGGGGTGGACATCGGCTCCATCGAGTTCATCCACGAGCGTCTCCGGGAGATGCGCGACGAGGGACTTGCACTCCTGCTCGTCTCCTCGAAACTCGACGAAATCCAACAGCTGTCCGACCGCATCGCGGTCATGTACGAGGGCGAGTTCGTCGACGTCGTCGACCCCGAGGCGGTCACCGAAGAACAGCTGGGTCTCATGATGGCCGGACGCACGCACACGGAAATCGAGGCGGCCGACGAAGCCACCGAGACCGAGACCGACGAACGAGCGCGCGACAGGAGCGTGCGCTCGTGAGCGCCGATACCGGTCGGGCGCGCGCCGTCCTCGACCGAGCCGCAGACCGGATGCTTCAGGCGTCGGTGCTCGAACGGCTAGCCATCGCGGTGGCGTCGACGTCGCTTGCGTTGGCGTTCGGCGCGGCCATCGTCGCTGCCACGGGGTACGATGCGGTGGCGTTTCTCTCCGCGCTGGTGTACGGCGCGGTGGGAACCACATCGAACGTCGCGTTCATGCTCCGCCAGTCGACGATGCTCATCCTCGCGGGCGTGGCCGTCGCCATCGCCTTCCGGGCTGGCGTCTTCAACATCGGCGTACAGGGCCAGTTCGTCGTCGGCGGGTTCGCGACGACGCTGACGATTCTGTTCCTCGCGCCGATGGTGCCGACGGGGGCGGTCGGGGGCGTCACGCTCGTCGTCCTCGGCACGCTCGCGGCCCTCGTTGCCGGGGGCGCATACGCGGCGCTCCCCGGGATAATGAAGGCCTACGCCGGCGCGAACGAAGTGATTACGACGATCATGCTCAACTTCATCGCGTCGGGCGTCGTCTTCTTCCTCGTCGATGGATTCCTGCGTCCCGAGGGGGCCTCAGCACCGAACACCGAGCCGTTTCCGTCGTACGTCGAACTTCCTTCGGTGATATTCGACAGCGCGACGTTCTCGGCCATCGGACTGCTCGTCGCGCTGGTGACTGTCGTCGCCGTATACGCCGTCATGACCCGAACGCGCTTTGGCTACGACCTCGTGACGACGGGTCATCAGGAATCTGTCGCCGCCTATTCGGGCGTCGACCCGAAGCGGACCATCGTGACCACGATGACGTTTTCCGGTGTGGTCGCCGGTCTCACGGGTGCGCTGTTCGCCATCATGGTACTCGGCTACTACAGCGACCCGAACACCTTCCCGCGCTTCGGTTTCGACGCCATCGCCGTGAGCCTGCTCGCGGCGAACAACCCGCTCGGGGTCGTGCCGGCGGGATTGCTCTTCGGCGGACTCGACGCCGGCGGGCAGTACATCGGGTTCACCCTCGACATGCCGCCGGAACTGGTCGACGGCGTGGTGGGGCTGGTGGTTCTATTCGTCGCCGCACCCGAACTGTTTCGGATGGTCGGAGGGCGACTCGGACTCGGGAGTGATGGGAAATGAGCGTGACCGACTATGCCGCCCGAAACCGGCTCACCGTCGGCGTCGTCGGAATTCTCATCGCCGTGCTGTTGGTCGGTGGCGTCGCAACGCTACTTGACCTTCCGGGTGCCGAACTGTTGACCGTCGGGGCGTTCCAGCGCGCGCTCCAGTCCGCGATGCCCATCGCGCTCGCGGCCATCGGCGGTCTGTACGCCGAAAAGAGCGGCGTCTTCAACATCGGGTTGGAGGGGTTCATGATATTCGGGGCGCTCACTGGTGCGGCGGTTCCGTGGCTACTCGCCGGTGGCGAATCGGTCACACAGGGCGACCTCTGGGTTGGGCTTCTCGCCGCCGTCGTCGTCTGTTCGCTGTTGACCGTGGCGTTCGCCGTGCTGACGGTGAAATACGAGGCGAACCAGATCGTCGCTGGACTCGCGGTCTGGTTCATCGGTCTCGGCTTCGGTCCGTTCACCGCGACGGTCATCTGGGGTGGGGTTTCGAGTCCGAGCCTCCCCAACATCGACGCCATCACGGTGCCGGTACTCTCCTCGATACCCGTACTCGGACGGCTGGTCTTCGATTCATCGCCGTTGATACCGCTTACCGTCCTGCTGACCGTCGCGGCATGGGTCGTGCTCTATCGGACGCGCTACGGCTACTGGGTACGGGCGGCCGGCGAGAACCCGAGCGCCCTCGACACCGCGGGCGTCGACGTCAACCGGGTTCGCTACGCCACGGTGGTCTTCTCCGGCGCGATGGCCGGGCTGGCCGGCGCGACCCTCTCCATCGGCATCGGCAGCGGTTTCACCGGCACCGGCGCGACTATCGTCGATGGCCGGGGCTGGATCGCCATCGTGGCGTATCTGTTCGGCAACTACAACCCAATCGGGACCTTCCTCGCCTCGCTGCTCTTTGGCGCGATGGACATGCTCCAGATACAGCTTCAGACCATCGGTATCTCGCTGCCCGGTAGCATCACCGGACTGTTCCCCTACGTGGCCGTCCTCGTGGTGCTCACCCTCGTCGGCTACACACGGGTCCCTGCCGCCGTCGGGGAGCCATACGACACCGAGGAGTGAGCCATCTGGCGACGCGCTCCTTCGCAGATGGGCCAAAAAGGAATCGCTTAACAACGCGCACAGGACAGCACGGGTATGAACGACAGCGAGCGCAACCATCTCGTGACGCGAAACACCGCCGAGGTCGTCACCGAGGAGGAACTCGACGACCTCCTCGACGGCGACCCCACCATCTACATCGGCTACGCACCCACCGGCGAGATGCACATCGGCCACTTCACGACGATTCGAAAGCTCGCGGACTTCCTCCGGGCCGACCTCGACGTGAAAGTTCTGATCGCGGACCTCCACGCCCACCTCGACGACGAGAAGAGCCCCTTCGAGTTGCTCGATGCGCGCACCGCCTACTACCGCGAGGCGATCGGGGGGATGGTCGAAGCCGCCGGAGCCAGTCCTGATGAGATCGAGTTCGTCCAAGGGAGGGACTTCGAACTCAGTTCCGAGTATTCGCTCGAACTCCTCAGAATGGCTGCCGATACGACCGTCTCACGGGTCCAGCGCGCCGGCAGCGAGGTCGTCCGTCAGTCCGAGAATCCCAAACTCGGTGGACTCATCTACCCGCTGATGCAGACGCTGGACATCGACGCACTCGATGCCGACATCGCCTACGGGGGCATCGACCAGCGCGGCATCTACATGCTCAGCCGCGAGCTGTTCGCAGAGCGTGACGAGGACCCTCCAGTATGTGTGTTCGCACCGCTGCTGTCGGGACTTGCGGGCGGGAAGATGAGCGCGTCGGATGCGACCTCCAAAGTCAACCTCACCGACGACGCCAATACTGTGGCCGAGAAGTTACAGGGCGCGTACTGCCCGCAGGGCGAGGTCACGGACAACGGTGTGCTCGAGTACTTGGAGTACCTCGTCTTCCCGATTCTCGACGAACGCGGCGAGTCCTTCGTCGTCGAGCGGCCCGAAAAGTACGGCGGCGACCTCGTATACGAGAGCTACGACGAACTGGAGGACGATTTCGTGAGCGAGGATCTTCACCCACAGGATTTGAAAAACGCCACCGCCGAGTACCTCTCGACCGTCATCGAACCCGTCCGCGAGCGCATCGACGCCGACCGACTGGCCGAGGCCTATCCCGAAAAATACGACTGAAGCTATCGGTGGATATCGCTGCCGAGCCAGTCGTCGGCCCACGCCTCGATTTCGTCGAACACCGGACAGAGCGCTTCTCCCTTTGTGGTGAGGCGGTAGTACGTGGCGATAGGGGCGTCCTCCTCGGTTCTGCGGTCTATGAGGTCTGCGTCTTGGAGGTCGTCGAGCACGCGCGAGAGGGTCCGGGAACTCGCGTCGGTCGAGCGCTTGAGTTCGTTGAACCGCTGTTCGCCGCCCTGTAATTCATAGAGCACGACCAGTCGCCACTGCGAACCGACCTGCTCGAACGACTCCACGACCGCACAGGCCTCATCGACGGGGCGCTCTTGCTGTGATGACATCGGTGTTACCCGGTTACCTCTCCGTCCGGGAAGGTATATACCGGTTCGGCTTCGTACTAGGTAACGTCGTGATACCGACTGCTACACTCGACAGGAGAAGGGTATGGCAACCGACGAACCGCAGGGAGGTTGCCTGATGGGACGCGTCTCGACCATCGGGCGCGCGCTGTTCGGCGGCGTACTCGCGTTCATGGCGTTCGACAACTTCCGCGATATGGAGGGCACCGTGGCGTACGCCGATTCGAACGGCGTTCCCGAAGCCGACAAACTCGTGCCGTTTGCGAGCGGCGCGCTGCTGTTCGGCGGGAGTGCGCTCGCGACCGGGAAGGTCAGAAAGTTCGCGGCGGGCGCGATTGCGACGTTTTTCGTCGGCGTCACGCCGGGCATGCACGACTTCTGGAACGTCGAGGACGACCAGCGCGAGGGCCAACTGATTCATTTCCTGAAGAATCTCGCACTGCTGGGCGCGGCGCTTTCGTTTCTCGCCCGGGAGGACGAATGAACGACCGACCTTCCTCTCGCAGGTCCCGAGAGCACCCCCGATGGGTTGAAATGACTGCGGAGCCACCGTCTGACCGTCAAATCTCATGAGCGAGGAGCCACCCGCCGACGTCAGCGCCGAGCCACCGAACAGTCCCGTGCCGGTCGTCGGCACCGACCACATCACCCTCATCGGCAGCAATCCCGAGCACACCATCGCGTTCTATCGAGATATCCTGGGAATGCCGCTGGTCCTCCGCCAGCCGAACCTCGACCAGCCGGAAGTCGAACACCTGTTCTTCGACACCGGCGACGGCCGAATTCTCACCTTCTTCGTCACCGACGACCGCGAGTCGCGTCCCGGCGGGCAGCGACCCGGCGTCGGGGCGGTCCATCACCTCGCCTTCCGCCTCGACCCCGAGCGCTTCGAGGAGGCGCGGGAGGGACTCGAAGCAACTGGAAAGCGGTTCAACGAGTTCGACCGCGGCCCGTTCCAGTCGCTGTACACCCGCGACCACAACGGACTGACCATCGAACTCGCCACCGACAAATATCGCATTCCCGACGACCGCCGCGGCGAGGTGTACGCGACGGCACAGGAGATGCGCGTCGAGGCCGGCGCGGAGTACGTCGGCGACGAGCATCTGGAGGCCGCACTCGAAGCGTTGGGCATCGAGGTCCATCGGTACGACCTGCCAGACGCCCCGACCGGCGCGGGCGTCTAATCGTGCGTATCGACGCCGCAGAGCGTGATTCGCTGTATCGCACCCTCGCCGGGGCGGTCATCCCCAGGCCAATCGCGTGGGTGAGTTCGCTCTCGCCCGAGGGCGTCGAGAATCTCGCACCGTACTCGTTTTTCAACGTCGTGAGTACGTCGCCGCCGGTCGTGATGTTCGCACCCAGCGAGCGCTCGAATCGCCCCGAAGAACTCTCGGATTCGGCGCGCAACGCTCGCGAAACCGGTGAATTCGTCGTCAACGTCGTCACCGAGCCGCTCGCCGAGGCGATGAACGCCACCAGCGCGACCCTGCCCCCGGACGAGAGCGAGTTCGACCACGCCGGCCTCGACCGCGTGGCTTCCGCAGAAGTCGGACCGCCCCGGGTCGCCGCGGCCGAGGTCGCCTTCGAGTGCGAACTCTACGAGTTCGTCGAAGTCGGCTCGAACGCGATGGTGCTCGGCGAGGTCGTCTCGGTCCATCTCGACGAGAGCGTGACCACGGATGGAAAACTCGACGTGCGAAAACTCGATGCGGTCGGCCGCCTCGCCGGCAGCTACTACTGCCGGACCGGCGACCGCTTCCGGATGGAACGGCCCGACTGACGGCGTTGTGGCCCGTTCGGGACGTTATGGTCGCGGTGCGGCCTTCTGGAGGGCGGTCTCGGCGATGTTGCCTCCGTAGTCGGCGCTGCGCGACAGTGAATCCACGACGAGTCCGAGCTGCTGGACGCGCTGGGTGTCGAGTGTTCGAAGCAGGTCATCGACCTCGCGGACACGTGCATCGACCGTCTCGATGTGTGCCATCGCCTCGTTGGCCAGTTCGACGGCTTCGTCGGGGTCGTCGGTGAGCAGCGCGTCCATTGCCGTCTCGACGACCGTTGCGGCGTCTGTGTGGAGCGTTTCGAGGGCTTCGCTCGCGTCCTCGGAGACGCCATCGAGCGTATCCGCGAGGTCGGCGATCTTGCTCGCGTGGTCGGCGACCCGTTCGAGTTGGCGCGCGCTCGTGTGGTAGTCGAAACACGTTTCTCGGGGGAGGCCGATGTCGGTCGCCGCGCTCGGATGGCGCAGTGCGCCGCGAAAGACACGAGAGGTCATGTACCATAGCCGGTCGACGTCCTCGTCACGTTCGATGACGTCGGCCGCTAGATTCTCATCGCCCGTCCGAAGCGCCGTCACAGCGTCCTCAAGCATCGTGAGTGCGACCAGTCGCATCCGCGTGATGGCGTTGTGC
>CAZJHA010000086.1:0-8659 GCA_964545755.1 uncultured Halobacteriales archaeon
GGCACCATCCTCGACGGGACGGCCTACTGTACGATGGCCGTCGGCGAGCACATGCGGGAAAACGACGGCGGCGCGATTCTGGCGATGGGCGCGACGAACTCGGTCAGGGGTGCGCCGTATCACGCCCACTCCGGTGCGGGGAAAGCCGGTATTCACAACCTGATGCAGACGGTTGCGAGTGAGTGGAGTAGTCATAACATCCGGGCGAACACGGTCGCGCCGGGTATCATCGAAACCGAGGGCGTGACCGAGGCCGCCGGTGGCGAACTGCCCGATACGTTTCTCGACGACATGGCCGCAGACCGCTTCGGGACGCCCGCCGACTGCGTGCCAACTGTCCTGTTTCTCGCCAGTCCCGCGGCCGCCTACGTCACCGGCGGCTACTTCACCGTCGACGGCGGTCAGTTGCTCGCCCCGACACCGTTTTGAGCGCGTTCCGTGACCGTTAGGCAACCGGCGGCCATCGAACGACCATGTCCGGTGGTACGTACACCCTGTTCGTCGAGTTGTCCGAACGAGCCGACATCACTGTCGGTGTACTCGGCGAACACACGTTCGAGAGAGGATGGTACGCCTACACCGGCAGCGCGCTTGGCTCCGGCGGATTCGTACGCATCGAGCGCCACCGGGCGGTCGCCGCCGGCGAGAACGACACCCGCCACTGGCATATCGACTACTTGCTCGGTCATCCGGCGACGAGTATCGCGGCGGTCGCGCGGACGGCCGACGCCGAGGTCGAATGTGCGGTCGCCGGCGCGCTCCCCGGCCACCCGGTGGCGGGCTTCGGTGCCTCGGATTGTAAATGCGAGTCGCATCTGGCCTTCGATACCGACCGGGAGCGGCTGTGGCGGGCGGTACGGGGCGCACACCGAGCGTTCGCGCCTTAGAACAGCACGGTGCCGTGGTGTCGGGGCCGCTCGTCCCGGCGTTTGGTGGCGAACGTCGCGAGGCGTGCCTCCAGTTGCTCACGCAGGTCGCCAGCCGGAACGAGTTCGTCGACCTCCATGTTCGAGGCTTGGTCCTCGATATCGACGTACTTCTCGAACTCCGCTTTGGCGCTCTCGATGAACTGCTCGCGCGTCTCGCCGTCCATGTCGGCTATCTGGTCGCCGAAGAGGGCGTGAACCGCGGCATCGGGACCCATCACCGAGATTTCCGCACTCGGAAGCGCGAGCGTCGCGTCCGGGCCGAAGGCGGGACCACACATCGCGTAGATGCCAGCGCCGTAGGCCTTTCTGGTGATGACGCAGAACTTCGGGACCTGCGCGTTGGAGGTCGCGTAGATGAACTTTCGTCCTTTCCGGAGGACGCCCTCGCGTTCGACCTGCGAGCCGATCATGAACCCCGGCGTGTCACAGAGATACACTAATGGAACGTTGTAGGCGTCGCAGGTCCAGACGAAGCCCGCACCCTTGTCGGCCGAATCGGGGAAGATGGCTCCGCTGATGTGCTCGGGCTGGTTTGCCACGATGCCGACCGGTCGTCCGTCGATGCGTGCAAACCCCGTCACGAGCTCAGGCGCGAATCTGGGCTTGCATTCGAAAAACGACTCTCTATCGACGAGGCGGTCGATGGTCTCGTGGACGTCGTAGGCCTTGTTGGGTGCTTCGGGGATGACGCCATCGAGACCCTTCGGGTTCTTCAGCGGCGCTTTCGGCGTGCGCTCGGGTGCGCTCTCGGCGTAGTTCTGCGGGAGATACGAGAGTATTTCCCGTGCCTTCTCGGCGGCGCGTTCCTCGTCGGGAACCACGAGGTCGGCGCTCCCGCTCTGGGTTGCGTGGACGTCCGGTCCGCCGAGGTCCTGCATGTCCACGGACTCGCCGGTCATCGCCTCCACGATGCGCGGTGAGGCGATTGCCATCCCGGAGATATCCTCGACCATAATCAGAAAGTCACAGAACACGGGGGTGTACGCGGAGCCGGCGATGTCCGGCCCATACAGGACGCCGATTTGGGGTACCTGCCCCGAGAGCCGACACTGGTTGTAGAACATCTTCCCGCCGTGATAGCGGTCCATGTGGGTGTCGCCCGGCTCGCGTTCGTCGGCGTTGAGCCGCGCGCCCGTCGAATCGATGAGCCGGAGCATCGGTATTTCGAGGTCCATCGCGCGCTCCTCGATGCGGATGACCTTCTCGATGCCCTCGCGGCCGAGCGAGCCCGCCTTCACGGTATAATCGTTGGCGGTGAACGCCACCCGACGGCCGTCGATGGTGCCGATACCAGTGAGCAGGCCGTCGGCAGCGAGGTCGTCATCATCGCTGTGGCGGGCGAAGGTGCCGTCCTCGTATTCGATCTGGTCGAACACCATGTCGAGGCGGTCGCGGACGAAGACCTTGCCCAGCTCCTCGATTTTCTCGTGACCCCGTTCGGGACCGCCGGTGAGGATGCTCTCGATGTCGTCCCGCAGACGCTGCTCGCGGTCGGTTATCACCGTGCCGGCCTCGTCCCAGTCGCCCTCACCGGCATCAGCGACCTGCTCGCCCCCGGCGACGATTTCGACCGACCGGCCGAGATGCTCCGCAACGGCGGTAGCGATGACGCGGGCGGTCTCGTCGTCGATGTCCTCGCCGACGTCGACTTCCATACCCCTGTCTCTCGCCCCCATGCTTTCAAACTACTGCGCCGTATTCGAGGTATCGTGTCTCGAATCAGGGGCGTTACGCTTATTCGCACTACGCGACTCTCGGCGGTAATGGCCCAGCACGAGCGGGCGGTTCCCGTCCACCGCATCGAATTCGACGTCGACTGGCCGCCCGGCCACGTGGCGAGCTACCTCATCGACTGCGAGCGGCCGACGCTCATCGATGCCGGCATGGCGGGTGCCGATGCCGAACGACGGCTTCGGGAGGCACTCGCGGCCATCGACCACGACCTCGCGGACATCGAACAGCTCGTCCTCACCCACCCACACGTCGACCACATCGGACAGACCCGAACCGTCATGGCGACGGCCGACCCCACAGTGTACGCTCCCGCCGGCGTCCGCGAGCGGTTTGGGCGCGACACGGAGGACCTCGCAGCTGCCGTCCGCGAGAACGCGACCCGGTCGGGTCTCACCGGTGACGAACGCGATAGTGCTATCGAAAAGGCCGTCGAATCGCTCGAACGAAATCGTGACCTCCTCCCACCGGAATCGGTCGATGTCTGGGTCGATGACGGTGAAATGCTCGACGTCGGCGGCACGCCAGTCGGGGCGATTCACACGCCCGGCCACCAGGCCGATCACTGCTGTTTTTCGGTCGAACTGGGCGAGGAACGCGCACTCGTTGCCGGCGATATGGCTATCGAGCCGTTTCGGCCTGTGACTCTCCATGCCGGTCTCGACAGCGGCGTCGAGGGAGCCATCGGAGCGTTCTACGGGGCGCTCGACCGGCTCGCCTCGCTCGGCCCCGACCGCGTCTATCCCGGTCACGGCCCCGTTCACACCGATTTCGAGCGCGTCATCGAGCGCGACCGGCGGAGTCTGGACCGAATGCTCGACCGTGCGGTCGAAGCACTCGACGAACCCCGGACGGCCGCCGACATCGCCGACCAGCGTGCCGGTGCAAACGAGACCACCTACATCCTGCCCGAGGTAGTCGCGGCGCTCGCCCATCTCGAAGCCGCCGGTCGAATCGAGGCGGAACTCGTCGATGGCGTCGCTCACTACACGCGGTAGTCGCCGTCGGGCACCAACACTTAATACAGCCGGCAAATACGTGTTGGCGTATAGCATGGAGTATCACGACGGCGGACCCCTCCGACACATGGGCGACCTCCCGGCGATGGCCGCCCACCGCTACGGTGCAAAGACCGCGTTCGTCGCCTTCGGGCAGGAGCAGTCCTCCGACGAACTCGACGACGAGGCGAACCGGGTGGCGAACATGCTCACCGAGCACGGCATCGAACCGGGCGAGCGAGTGGGACTGTTCGTTCCGAACACGCTCCAGTTCCCGAGCGCGTACTTCGGGGCGATTCGGGCGGGCGCGGTGCCGATTCCGCTCAACCTGCGGATGGACCCCGAGACGCTTGCCTTCGTCCTCGATGATGCGGACGTCGATACGATGATCGCCTCGCCGCTGCTCGCCGAGGAGGCGACGGGGTTGGCCGAGGCCGCCGGCGTGGAAACGACCTTTCTGCCGGGCGTTGCCGAGAACGGCGTCGTCAACTACTCGCACGCAATCGAGTCGGCCAGCTCAGAGTTCGATGGTCCCGACCGTGCGTTCGACGACGTGGCCTGCCAGCCCTATACTTCCGGGACGACCGGCAAGCCAAAAGGTGTCCTGTTGAGCCACGAGAACCTCCTTTCGACCATCGAATCGTACGACACCGGCGGTCTCAACGTGGATGCTGAGGATTCGATTCTGCTCGTCCTGCCGCTCTTTCACATCTACGCGCTGAACGCGGTCATGGGAACCTTCCTCTATACTGGCGCGACGATGGTGCTCCAGCCCCAACCGGAGGCCGAACCGATGCTCGACGCCATCGAAGAGCACTCGATTACGCAGTTCGCTGGCGTGCCGGCGATGTACACGATGATGTATCGAGAGTACCGGCAGAATCCCGACGACCACGACCTCTCCTCGCTCGAAAACGTCACCTGTGCGGCCGCACCGCTGGCCGATTCGACCCGTCGGGAGATCGAGGAGGCGTGGAACGTGCCAATGACCGAGGGCTGGGGGATGACCGAGACCGCGCCCGCGGGCACGACCGAACCCTCGCGTGGCGTGCGCAAGGCGGCGGGCTGTATCGGGCCGCCAGTACCCAACATCGACCTCAAACTCGTCGATCCCGAAACGAGGGAGACGCTCGTCGTGCCCGACGACCTCACCCCGTTCGCCAATCCGGACATCGACTTCGAAGACCACGAGCGCGTCACCGGCGAGATCGCCGTCCGTGGCCCACAGGTGTTCGAAGGGTACTACGAACGGCCCGAAAAGAACAGTAAAGTGTTCGACGACGAGGACTGGTTCTACACCGAGGACATCGCGCGCGTCGACGCGGATGGGTACTTCTGGATGGTCGACCGCGCCGATGACATGCTCATCGTCGGCGGTGAGAACGTCTATCCCGCCGAGGTCGAAGATGCCCTCTACGCTCACCCCGACGTGGCCGAGGCCGCCGTGGTGGCCGCACCCCACGATGTGAAGGGCGAAGCTCCGGTCGCGTTCGTCGTCCCCGAGGCGGGGGCCGACCTCACCGAGGAGACCCTTCGGCGGTTCGCGCTGGAGCACGTGGCGAGCTACGCCCACCCGCGACGGGTGTTCTTCGTCGAGGAACTCCCCCGGAGTGCGACCCAGAAAGTCCAGCGATACAAGCTCGAAGCGGACGCCGACGAGCGACTCGATGAACCCTTACAATCGACTGCCGAGGAACTTTGAGACTGCGGCGTCAGCCATAGTGTCGGGTCGGAACAAGCTGCCCGCCCGATTCGGCCTTCGATGACCGGCACAATTACTATGTTCGGTGGACGCTCACAGTGTGCATGGCCGCCTTCGAGACGGAGATGCACGGGATGATTCGTGAGGCGACACAGGACATTGCCGCCCAGTACGACGCCGAATACTGGCGTGAGTGCGTCAACAACAAGGAATTCCCCGAGGAATACTGGCAAGACCTCGCGGACAACGGCTGGCTCGGCGTCGCCATCCCGGAAGAGTACGGCGGCGAGGGGATGGGGATGCTCGAAATGGCCATCGTCATCGAGGAACTCTCCCGCGGCGGCGGCCAAGGAGGAATTATCTTCGTCCTCACACCCGTGTTCGGCGGTATCGGCATCGAGCGCCACGGGACAGAGGCCCAGAAAGAAAAATACCTCCCGAAGATCGCAAACGGCGAGATGCGTTTCTGCATGGGTCTGACCGAGCCGCGTGCGGGCACGAACACGCTCAATATCGAGACTGAGGCCGAGCGCGATGGGGATGAGTTCGTCCTCGACGGGCAGAAGACGTTCATCAGCGGTGTCGAGAACGCCGACGAGATGCTACTCATTGCGCGCACGTCAGAATTCGACCACTCGAATCCCACTCATGGGGTCTCGATGTTCCTCGTCCCGGAACCGGCCGACCGGGACGGCATCTCGCTTACTCCCGTGGAGACCACCGTGCCGTGGTTCGAGACCCAGTATCAGGTCGACATCGACGGGCTGCGGGTTCACGAGGACCGCATCCTCGGGACCGAGGACGGCGGTCTCTATCTCCTCTTCGACACGCTGAACACTGAGCGCATCGGCGGCGCGGCGAGCGCTCTGGGAGGTGGGCTGCGCGCCATCGACCTCGCGGTCGAGTACGCAAAGGACAGGGACGTCTTCGGCCAGCCAATCGGTGCCCATCAGGCGATTCAGCACCCGCTGGCGGAGTACTACGCCAAACTCACCGCCGCCCAGCAGCTCACCTACGACGCCGCCGCCAAGTGGGACGACGGTGAGGACTGCGGGATGGAGGCAAACGCCGCCAAACTGTTGACGAGCGAATTCGCCACCGAAGCTGCCTCCCAAGCCATCCAGACCCACGGCGGCAACGGGTTCACGCCCGAATACGAGGTCTATGACCTCTGGCAGAACGCCCGCCTCACCCAGACCGCGCCCGTCTCGAACGAGATGGCGAAAAATTTCATCGCCGAACACCATCTCGGGCTACCGCGGTCGTACTGACTCACTCGTTCAGCCAACGCGCGGTCTTGCGGACGAGTGGTCGCGGCAGCACTCCGACTGTATGCCAGAGCAGTTTGTAGCCATAGCCCGGTACGATGACGGTCTCGCCGTCCATCAATCCCTCATAGCCGGCGTTGGCCACGCTCTCGACGTCCTGCATCGGGCCGCTGCCGAGCGGCGTGTCGGCCATCGACGCCCGTTCCTGAAATTCGGTATCAACCGGACCGGGACAGAGCACCGACACCGTCACTCCGTCCTCGCGGAGTTCCTCGGCGATGGCCTCCGAAAACGAGAGCACGTAGGCCTTCGAAGCGTAATAGAGGCCATGTATTTTGCAAATCTACTAGTGTATATCTCCTCTACTCCAATAGTCGATATATAGTATTCACTCCTACCCACTACTACAAACAAGACCGTCTAATACCGAAACGGCAGGGAGAGGGTTCCTTACTAATTCCATTCCCCGAAAAGATACAGAGTTAAATAGGTGGGAAAACCGGATTCTGGATATACACGGTCTGTACTCCCCACCAAATACTTATTACCTACCCGGTGTATTGGAAAGTTAGGCAGTCAACCCGTATGGGGTTAGAGGAAAACCCCGGTGAATGAGCACCGAGGTTGGCTGTCACAGGCAACAACAGCCATGGAAAGAGAAGAACCCCACCCTAATGGGTATGACGGTAGTACAGACAAGGAAAAACCCGCGGAGGATTATCTCTATGAGGGAATGATCGCAAAAGGAGTGTCGGAAGGAACTGGTGAGCCATTTGAGCTGATTCTGAAGGGAGAAGATATTGTACTGATTGATGATCTGGGTTTCCAAGGCGACAGGCGGAGATATGAAATTCTCGGTAAGAAATGGGTTCTCAACAATTACACTGAGGTAACTGATGGGTCTGTTGAACCGAGGGAAGTTGAGGAAAGACCCCCAATCGAAGAGAGGGAAATCAATGGCCCCTACAGTTTACAAGAACGGCACTCTGGCTGTGAAAGGGAACATTACTACTGGGTTTTAGAGGAGAGGAACCACTTACCACTTGGAAGGAAGTGGAAGAAGGTAGTTTCTACATCTTCAATGACGGTTCTCCTCCTGTCAAAGTCATCAGGAAGGGAGAGGAAGTAATGATGTATGACTCCAATGAAGACAGTTGTTGGTACTTGGAAAAAGAAAACTGGAATCCATTTATCATGGAGAAAGTTGGAGAAGCAGACGTATATGAAGAGGTTGAATCTATTTCCTATGACGGCCCCTCTCTTGAGGATATGAAGTAACCTGTCTGCTCACCTCTCATGACTCTCTAAGCGGTCTCTTTGGTGGTAAAGGGTATGAGTCATGTTTCTCTTTCAAATGGATTGTAGGGGTATCAGAAGGGTACTGAGGAACCTTATCGGACTACTCATGGTATAGGGAGAGAGCAACTATGGGGAGCCGAGTGTGGGACTGATGAACGGGTTTCATGGCTCCGGTGGTTGGATCACACTCGGCAATCAATCATTGGTAGTCACTCACAAAAGTATTCTGGCCGGTTTTGAAGGGACCGGCCAAACCCTGTGTCACTCAAGGCCGAGTGTGGGTACACAGACGAAGGGGGCTGGCAACTACACTCGGCAATAACCCCTGAGGGAGCCGGTTGTATAAACTATATGGCCTGCTATCTAATGCAGGTTTTCCTCTACTCTTTACTGGTGGTATAGAGGATTATCTATGAAAGTGCTATGGGAAAGCCGGTATGGGGACCGGCCAAGCCCAGATGGTAGGCCGAGTGTGGAATGGGTCGGGTTTCAGACTCAAACTGAACTACACTCGGCAATTGTTCATTGGTAGAGACTCACAAAAGTATTCTGGCCGGTGTAAGGGCCGGCCAAACCCAGTTGATGCAATCCCAGAAGCCGAGTGTGGAATGGGTCTTCCCATGAGCTGATGGTTAAAACCACACTCGGCAATCAATCATTGATGGTCATTCATTAAGAACCTTCTGGCCGTTATCTCCTCTCAAATTTTCTATTCTACTCCCTTATGGTGAT
>CAZJHA010000087.1:0-8659 GCA_964545755.1 uncultured Halobacteriales archaeon
ATGTACAAACGAGTCAGACTCACGGACACGGTAGAGGTACCGCCACAGCTGCTCGCGGACGTCTCCGCGGGGATGGTGAAACGACTGCTACAGGACAAGCTCGAAGGGCGCTTGGACGAGGAGGTCGGCAGCATCGTCAGCGTCACCGAGGTCCACGACATCGGCGACGGGCGCGTGCCGCCCGGCCGACGCGACCACGAGGGGTCGGTCTACTACGAGGCGGAGTTCGACGCCGTCACCTTCGATCCGCAGATGCAGGAGGTCATCGACGGCGAGGTCGTCGAGATCGTCAACTTCGGCGCCTTTGTGGGAATCGGCCCGATAGATGGGTTGCTCCACGTCTCACAGATAAGCGACGAGTACCTCGCCTTCGACGAGGAGGGTCAGATGCTCGCCTCTCGGGAGTCGAACCAAACGCTTGGAGTGGGCGACGCCGTGCGGGCACGCATCGTCACCAAGAGCATCGACGAGCGCAACCCCAGAGATTCGAAGATCGGTCTCACGGCAAAACAGGTGGGACTCGGCAAACACGGCTGGCTCCGCGAGGAGCGCGAGGCCGCCGCGGCGGGTGAGTGAGCATGGCCGACAGACGAGTGTGCAGAGAGTGCCACCGCGTGCTCGATTCCCCCGACCAGCAGACCTGTCCGGCCTGTGGTTCGTCGAGCCTGACCGAGGACTGGGCGGGCTACGTGGTCATCGCCCACCCCGAAACCAGCGAGATCGCAAGCGAGATGGAAGTCACCGAACCCGGCACCTACGCGCTGAAGGTGCGCTAGCGTGGCCGGCGGCGAGAGCAGACCGAACGACCCCGACGTGGTGCTCACGCTGCCCGACGACCTGCGCGGCGCGTTCAAAGACCCGTTAGGACCGATCCACACTGACGCGAACCGTCTCAGTCCCGACCTCGGCGACCCAGTGGTAGCGGTCGGCGATGTCGTCACCCGCCACCTCACCCGCGCCGGCGTGCGCCCGGACCTCGCAGTGGTCGATTGGGTGACCGAACGCGAGGCGCTGGCCGAAAGCGAACGCCCGGACATCGAGGGCTACGACGAGCGCATCGACGTGACGAATCCGGCGGCAGGACTCTCGGCGGAACTCCTGCGCGCGCTCCGGACGGGCGTCGAGCGGGACGAGAAGACGGTCATCGTCGTCGACGGCGAGGAGGATTTGGCGGCCGTCCCTGCGCTCGTGGTCGCCCCGGATGGCGCGAGCGTCGTCTACGGCCAACCCGGCGAGGGGATGGTCCACGTTCCGGTCGATGGCGAGGCACGGACGCGAGCACGCGAGCTACTTTCGAGGATGGTCGGCGACGACGAGCAGGTTCGGAACGTTCTCGGCAGTCGTTGACGAGTGTGCGTTCGGGGCAAACGCCGAAGCAGCCGTGGTGTCGGCGAAATGATTTTGTTGGCCGGATGAGTATCTGCTGTATGAACCGTCATCGTACCGTTTCGTTCGCCCGTGACGTGGTCGTTGCGACGGTGGTCGTCGTCGGGCTGTATGGGCTGGCATTCGTGGAGTTCCAGCCCGTTCAGATACCGGGCTACCTCCTCATGATGGGGTTCGATATGCTCGAAACGGCGTTCGGGTCCGCAGGCTCGAATTTCGACGTGTTGTTTTACGCGTATCTGGTTGGATTGGGACTGGTCGGCGGCGTCCTCGGCCACCTCCTTCGCACATGGACGGACGACGACGTTCCCGGCTGGCGACTGGGGGTGGCTGGCGCGCTCGTCGTGGCGGGGCTGCTGGCGCTTTCGTTCGCATTGATGGTGCTCGTCGGCTCCTCGCAGCTGACACCGGTCCTCATCGCCGGTGTAACTGGGTTGGTTTCGTTTGCGATGGCGGGGTGGCTCGCGGGCGTGTTCAATGGGGACGTCGTGACCTCCGAGTGAGAGTGTCGATACAGCCCGACGGTCCGGCCTTCGAAATCCTTTTGGCTGCGACAGGAGGACTGTTGGCCAACATGGACATCGAGATCACCCGAGAGGAGGAAAACCCCATGCTCCATCGGACCGACGTGCGCTTCGAACTCACCCACGACGAAGCGACGCCGTCGCGCCTGTCGGTGCGTGACAGCCTCGCCGCGCGACTCAACAAGGACGCCAGCGAGGTCGTCGTCCACGAACTCGACACGAAGTTCGGGATGCGAAAGACCCTCGGCTACGCGAAGGTCTACGACTCCGCCGACGACGCCCGCGAGGTCGAGCAGACCTACATGCTCGAACGCAACAAGATCGGCGTCGACGACGAGGAAGAGGAAGAGAGCGCCGAGGCGGAGGAGGCCTGATGGCCCGCCACGAACTCTACGGCGAGGACGGGACCACCGACCGCGAGCAGTGTCCCCGGTGTGGGGATTCGTTCCTCGCCGCCCACGACGACCGCATGCACTGCGGGCGCTGTGGCTACACCGAGTGGAACTGAGGCGATGGGCCGAGCCGAGGCGAGCTGCATCGTGAAAACGCGAGCGGCGACGACGGAGCCGTGAGCGAGGATATGCGCGTGCTCGGCATCGAGGGCACTGCGTGGGCGGCGAGCGCGGCGCTCTACGACGCCGAGACCGACGACGTGTCGATAACTTCCGAGGCCTACCAACCCGATAGCGGCGGCCTTCATCCACGTGAAGCCGCCGAGCACATGCGCGAGGCGATTCCGACGGTCGTCGAGGACGTTCTCGACGGGGCCGATTCGGTCGATGCGGTCGCGTTCTCCCGCGGACCGGGGCTGGGTCCCTGTCTGCGCATCGCGGGCACGGCCGCGCGTTCGCTCGCGCTCTCGCTCGACGTTCCGCTCGTCGGGGTCAACCACATGCTCGCCCACGCCGAGATCGGCCGGCATCGCTCGGGCTTCGATTCACCCGTCTGCCTGAACGCAAGCGGCGCGAACGCCCACGTGCTGGCCTTTCGGAACGGCCGCTATCGCGTGCTCGGCGAGACGATGGACACGGGCATCGGCAACGCGCTCGACAAGTTCACCCGCCACGTCGGCTGGTCCCACCCCGGCGGCCCGAAGATCGAACGCGCCGCCCGCGACGGCGAGTATATCGAACTGCCCTACGTCGTCACCGGGATGGATTTCTCCTTCTCGGGCATCATGAGCGCCGCCAAGGAGGCCGTCGATAATGGAAGACCGGTCGAAGACGTCTGCTGTTCGCTCCAGGAGACGACGTTCGCGATGCTCACCGAGGTGGCCGAGCGCGCGCTCTCACTTACCGGTACTACCGAACTCGTCCTCGGTGGCGGTGTCGGTCAGAACCAGCGGTTACAGACGATGCTCGGCGAGATGTGCGACGCGCGTGGCGTCGACTTCTTCGCCCCGGAGGCACGCTTCCTGCGCGACAATGCAGGGATGATCGCCGTGCTCGGCGCGAAGATGGCCGCGGCGGGCGACACCATCGCAGTCGCCGACTCACGGGTCGATTCGGGATTCCGGCCCGATCAGGTGCCCGTGACGTGGCACGAGAACGTCGAAACACAGCGAAAGGAAGATCCGGGCGATGCAGTGCAGGGGGCCGAGGCGGTGGTCGAGATCGACGGCGAACGCGTGCGAAAGCGCCGCCTGCCGAAATCGTACCGCCACCCGGAACTCGACGAGCGACTGCGCCGCGAGCGCGTCGTGCTCGAAGCGCGCCTCACGAGCGACGTGCGCCGGCAGGGCGTCCCGACGCCGCTCGTCCGCGACGTCGATACGCGGGAAGTCCAGTTGACCGTCGAGTACGTCGGGGACGCAGACCTCCGCGCGGTGCTCGACTCGGAGGAGGGCGAAGATCGCGTGCGTTCGGTCGCGACCCATCTCGCGACGCTGCACGGGGCGGGCATCGCCCACGGCGACCCGACGACGCGCAACGTTCGCGTTGGCGATTCGGGTACTGATGGGAGGACGTATCTCATCGATTTCGGTCTCGGTCACTACACCGACGACGTCGAGGACCACGCGATGGACCTGCACGTCTTCGAGCAGTCGCTCGCGGGCACGGCCGGCGAATCCGAGGTGCTCTGTGAGACTTTCGAGGCAGCGTACGTCGAGGCGGGCGACGAAGCAGTGCGAGAACGCCTTCGGGCCATCGAGGGACGGGGCCGGTACCAGTAAATCACTTAACGGGGGCGGTCGTAATGGGTGCTATGGCAGACGACAAGCCACCCTCCGGCGAGATATTCGGCGTGCCGTACAACTTCAACCGTCCGAGCCTCGGTCGGATGCTGTCGGCGTACTGGCAGCCCGGCGACGACATGCTGGTGAAGAAACCGTTCGGCGTCGGTTACACCCTCAACCTCGCCAACTGGCGGTCGTGGGTCGTGCTCGCGGTCGCGGCCGCGCTGCTCGCCCACGAGAACCGTAGCGAGGGCGAGACCTACGACGACGAGGAGCCGGTCGAAGTCATCGTCGACTAGCGGCCCACCGCAGGACCGACGGCTACTTCTCCCCGACTCGCCGAGAGCGGCCATGCTCCAGTACGTGACGACCAACGAGGGAAAGGTCCGCGAGGCGCGCGAGTACATGGACTGCGAGCAGTTCGAGTACGACTACACCGAAGTCCAGAGTCCGGACATCGGCACGATAGCGGCCCACGGCGCGCGCGAGGCCCACCAGGAAGTCGCGGAACCGGTGCTCGTCGACGATGCCGGATTGTTCGTCGATGCGCTGAACGGCTTTCCCGGCCCGTATTCCTCATTTGTCGAGGACACCCTCGGCATCGAGCGCGTCCAGCGACTCGTCGCAGATGGGGAGAATCGCCGGGCGTCCTTCCGGTGTGTGCTCGCGTACTGCGATGGGGAAGAGTTCGAAGCGAGTCCCGACCCCGTCGACAGGGACGACCGCGCGCTCGCGGCCGCAGGCAACGAGGACGAGAGTGGAGCGGGCGTGCCAGTCAAGCTCTTCGAGGGGACGGTCAGAGGGCGTATCGTGCCGCCGCGCGGCGAGGGCGGGTTCGGCTACGACCCGATTTTCGAACACGAGGGAACGACGATGGCCGAGATGGACACTGCGGAAAAGAACGCCATCTCCCACCGTGGGCGCGCGCTGGCGAAGTTCGGCGAGTGGTATCACGAGCGACGGACGGCGCGAACGGAGTGAGGGCCGCCAAAGAGCGAACGGTGAGGAACGACCCGTGAGCGAAGCGAGTGATATCTCGTCGGGCACAAAGCGTCCGGCAGGCACTCTGCTCTCGACCCACAACTCACTCGGAGCGTTGGCGTGCGCCGTAGGTCATGGTCGAGGCTGCAATCCCGATGAGACCGATGATTGCCAGCCAGATCATGAAAAGTTCGTCGTCAACGAATGGGATAGCGCCGAAAGCAGCGGTTCCGATGGCCGCGAAGACCACGACGAGAATCCGGTCGTACTTTTCGTCGTACTCGATATTCGCAGCACGAACCCACGGATTGTCTTCTGGACCCGTGCTGTAAGACTTGAGTCGCCGTTCGATTCCCTCTTCCGTACGAACGGTAGCCATCGCTCCTCTGTATCTCGCCAGTATTGCCCCAAATATCCCGCCAACGAGCAGTCCTGAAGGGAGATTTTCGCTCCCACTGAGAAGAGCGACGCTGACACCGAAAACGACGGCAGGGACGAGAAGAAGCGCCAACGTCTCGGAGACATCCAAAGTCCGGAGTTTCGGGTCTCCTCGGGATTCCATACGCTGAATGTTTGAACCATGACCTTATTCCTTTTGCGACGACTGAACTGGTTCGTCGTGTTTGAGATTGCCGATAGAGGTCACTAAACGAGGATGCAGCAATCGAACGGAAGCAGCTGTAAACCACGCAAATAGTGATGACAGCCAACTCGACTACAACGAACCGCGACAGCCACACCCTCCCCGATTCGCTCACTCGCACGAGTCGTGTCGTGCGCTCGCTTCGCTCGTGCCTCCGCTCCCGGCGCCACTGCTTTGAAAAGGCGTGTCAGCAGCATCACGCAGATCCGTCTGCACGACCGTTCGGTTTGATAGCGTTCGACCGGAAATCGACGGTATGTGCGTTCGTCCCGCAACCCACGAGGACCGCGCCGCGCTGGCGGACCTGCACACAGCTACCGTCGAGGCGTTCGGTCCCGACGGCTACGACGCCGAGCAAGTCGAAGAATGGGCCGGAGCCGACGAGCGCTCGCCGACGGACTACACGGTCGATGCCGCGGGCGAGCACTTCACCGTCGCCGTGCGAGACGGTGCGGTTGCGGGGTTTGGCCACCTCGTTCTCGATGCCGGCGAAGTCCACGCCGTCTACGTCCATCCCGACCACGCACGCCACGGCGTCGGCAGCGCGCTGCTCGTCGAACTCGAAGGGTATGCCCGCGGTCGCGGACACACCGAACTCGCCCTCCAGTCGTCGCTGAACGCCGTCGGGTTCTACGAGCGGGCGGGCTACGAGCGGGTTGGGGAGGACGAAAGTCCGGGCGGGCTGGCGGTCGTCGAGATGGAAAAGAGCTGTAGCTCACGCGCGTGGGTCGCGGTCGGGGCCCGGATAATCGCCGCCGACGACCGTCGGATGAAGCGTTTCGGGGTCGAACAGACTACAGAACCCTTTCGGGTGTTTGACGCTCGTGGCGACGTGCTCGCGGATGTGGACGCCGGCTTTCGCAGTCCGAAGCGCCTCGTCGAATGAGAGGACGTGGGCCGCGTCGCCCGCTGCCGCCGAGGCGAGCGCCGGGTGGTCTTCGGGTGGGTGTTCGACCGGCACTCGACAGTCGTCGATGCGCTCGCGCCACGCGTCGGCGAGGTCGGAGCCGGCGAGGTCCGCGATGACGGCGTGGGCGTCCGCGAGCAGCGGGTCGCTCGCGACTAGTTCGACCCACGAGTGTGCGCGCACGACGTCGAGCGCCTCGCGTGCGTGACCGCCACACAGTAGGTCGGCGGCGAGCACGTCGGCGTCCGCAACGATGCGCGCGGGGTCGGGGTCATCCATCGCGGCGCTCCGCGAGCGCGTCCTGAATGTCATCAAGCGGTACATCGTACTTCGAGGCGCGCTCGAACAGTCGCTCCCACGAGTCGGTCATGGGAGAACTCGGATACCCGTCGGCAAACGGCTTGCGCTCAACCGGGCATTCCGGGAGCAGAATCGGCAGTCGTGACGGACCGGGGTCGGCGGGCGAGCCGCGAGCGCGGGAACGAGTAGGGCTGGTCGCCGCCGGGATAGACGGCCTCGACCACCGGCTCGCAGGGGTCGTACGCACGATTGGTCGGATGGGATGCCACCGTGGCGTCGAGCGTTTCGATGTCCACCTCGTCGGCCCGGTGGTCGGTCGTCCGGGAGACGACCAGCAGGTCGCCGGTCTCGCGGTCGCGGACGCGCTCGCCGGGGGCGAACGAACAGTGTTCACAGAGCGGCAAGCGCGCCGATTCGGGGACGAACGCCTCGCGGCCGTAGACACAACAGTCGGCGGCGCGAAAGCCCGGTTTCGGGAGTCGTCCCTCCGTGATCTCGATGGCAACCCGGCGAAGGTGCTTGCAGCGCTCGCCGCGCATCGTGTGGTCGGGACACGAGCAACGTTTCCGCGGAAGGTCGACGGTGTAGTTCCCGCCGCTTTCGTTTTCGACGGTGTAGCGACCGCCACCAATCACGCTGACGGCCATGCGTTCTCGCCACGCGCGGGCGGCCCGTGGAGTCATCTCATCCAAATCGGGGACGAGCGATTCAGCCTGTGACGCGGGTGTGTTTCGGGTGTGCGTCATGGATGTTTGGACGTTTCTCGTTGCTCTGCAACGGGTTTCGTCTTCAGTGGAAATAGTGGTCGAAGCGACCTAAACCCATCGCCGTGTGGGCTTCGAAGCGCTTTTCTCGCGGCCGGCGAAGAGTTTGGTATGGAACGGGAGACGTTCGTCGAGGCCGCAGTTTCTATGGCGGCCGTCGCACTCTTTCTCGTCGCTATCGTGGCCGTCGGTCTCCTCTATCCGAACCTCACCGGTGCGGGACCGCTCGCACTCATCGGCTCCATCGTCTTTTTCATCGTGGTGATGGGCGCGGCGGGCTACTGGCTCGCCGGGCAGTAGGGCCGAACACTCCGCGACGGATGTGAGACGACGATTTCGGTGTTCAATCAACAACATTTCAGCAGCCTTTTTATTTGCAGAAGACTTTTGCCGTTAAATTCTGAGTTACTATCATGAAGCGTCGACGGTTTTTTACCACGATGGTTGTCGGGACAGGTCTCCTCGCCGGGTGTACAACCGGCAATCCGCCTGCGAATCGAGCAGCCTCGGCGAGTGAGGCCGAAACTCGAACAACTACCTCCGAGACGACGAGCAACGGCGACGTTCAGCGCCGAATGTCGCTGGCTGGTGTGGACGAGGTGCCGGACGAACACGACCTCCGCATCGAGGTCGAGTTGCTACAATCGACCGTCACTGACGAACATACTGCACACCTCCGTCTCACGGCCACGGACGAGAGTTCACGGAAACGTCGAATCGGGATAGGGACCGGTAAATGTAGCCTGTTCAATCGAACGAAAGGAAAAAGCGACCCGCCCGGACTGTGGTTGCTCACACTGGACGGCTCGAACAGCGATCCCACGGGAGGTCACTGGACCGTGGAACGGAACATGTTCGCTGCATATGGGTGTGCGTATCCTGCAACTGAACACGACGAACCGATCATCAACGAGTATCAGGTATGGGACGATGCTGCTGTCGATGGTTATATGACTTCCGGGACCTACCGCTTTGAAA
>CAZJHA010000088.1:0-8657 GCA_964545755.1 uncultured Halobacteriales archaeon
GCGCATGGAGGGTGAACCGATAGATGTGCTCGTTCTCAGTCTTGGGCGGGCACGGTCCCCGATAGCCGACATCGCCGAACCCATTGATTCCCTGATAGGCGTCGTCCATCTCGCCGAGCTTTCTCACCGGTGTGACGTCCACGGGAAGTTCGTCCGTGTCCGGTGGAAGGTTCCAGAGCAGCCAGTGGACGAACGGCCCGTTCGAGATGGATGTATCCTCGACGGTGACCGCGAGCGACGCCGCGTCGTCGGGAACGCCCGCAATCGAAAGCGGCGGCGATGCGTCGGCCCCGTCGCAGGTGAAGCGTTTGGGAACCCTGTCGCCGTCGTCGAACGCCGGCGACGCGAACGTGAGCGATGACATCGGTGCTATCCCGACGTGACCGCCACGAATTCCCTTTGGAAGTCGGCGGTCACAGCTGCTGTTCGCTCATGTCGATTGGTTCGAACAGCGATTCGAACTCGCCTGGGAGCTGGTTGCGCGCGTCGTCGAGTTCACTGCCGCTGACGGCGTTGCCGAGCACCGTCATCACTGCACGGATGTGCGCTTCGGTGTCGGGGTTGGTGAACTCGCCTTCCTCGACCTCTCGCGTGTGGACGCGCTCGACGAACTCCGCGGCGGAGAACTCCTCGGCCTCGCCGTCGCTCGTCAATGCCGTATCGAGCGCTGTGGGGAGTTGGGAGGCGATGTCTCCGGCCTCGCCTTCGGTGATGCGCTGGCCGAGAACATCGAGCGTCGCGCGGGCTATCGTGTACGCTTCGTCGGTCGATTCGACCTGCGTGCGCCGCTGAACGGCGTTGAGGAACTCGTCTTCCTGCATGGTTCGAACGAGGCGTTCGAGCACACCTCGGCGTCGATACTGGCGTTGGCTCGTTCAGCCTTGAGCTTTCGTTAGCAGGTGAGCCGCGGCTCGCCGGCCGGGAATGGTTGTCGTCCGCTACTCGACCCAGACGGTCTTGCGGTTGACGAACTCCTTGATGCCGGCCTCGGAGAGCTCGCGTCCGTAGCCCGAATTCTTCACGCCGCCGAAGGGAACTCTGGGGTCGGATTTCGTGAGCTGGTTGATGTACGTGCAGCCGGCATCGATGCGACGGGCGACCCGCTGGCCGCGCTCGCGGTCTTCCGTCCAGATGCTCGCACCGAGACCGAACTCGGTGTCGTTTGCCTTTGCGATGGCTGCGTCCTCGTCCCCGACTGCGTACACCGATGCGACCGGTCCGAACAGTTCCTCGCTGTCGGCCGGGCAGCCCTCGGGTACGTCGGTGAGGACGGTCGGCGGGTAGAAGGGACCATCCCTGTCGAGCGGTTCGCCGCCGGTGACGACGGTCGCGCCGGCCTCGACGCTCTTTTCGACCTGTTCGTGGAGTTCCTCCATCAGATGGGTTTGGGCCTGCGGGCCGATGTCGGTCTGCTCCTCAGTGGGGTCGCCGACGGTGAGCGCCTCGCACTCCTCGACGAAGCGGTCGAGGAACCCCTCGTACACTGCCTCGTGGACGATGAACCGTTTGGCGGCGATACAGGACTGGCCGCCGTTCTGGTTGCGTGCCCACGCGCCGGTCTCGGCCGCCGCGTCGATATCCGCATCGTCGAGGACGACGAACGGGTCGCTGCCGCCGAGTTCCAACACCGTCTTCTTCAGGTTCTCGCCCGCCGTGGAGGCGACGGCACGGCCCGCCGGCCCGCTGCCGGTGAGCGTCGCCGCGCGCACGCGGTCGTCGGCGAGCACGTCGTCGATCTTCTCCGACCCCACCAGTAGGGTCTGGAACGCGCCCTCGGGAAACCCGGCCTCCTCGAAGACCTCCTCGATGGCGAGCGCACTCCCCGGAACGTTCGAGGCGTGCTTCAGGAGTCCCACATTTCCCGCCGCGAGATAGGGTATCGCAAACCGCATCGCCTGCCAGAACGGGAAGTTCCACGGCATCACCGCGAGTACGGGCCCCATCGGGTCGTAGACGGTTTTGACCGTCGTTCCCGGCGGACTGGGATGGGTCTCGGATTCGAGGTACTCGCTCGTGTGCTGGGCGTAGTGGTCACAGAGCCACTGACACTTCTGTACCTCGCCGAGCGCCTGCGAGATGGGCTTGCCCATCTCCTCGGTCATCAGTTCGGCGTACTCGCGCTCGTTTTCGCGGAGCACGTCGCCGGCAGCCTCGATGAGTTGCTCACGCTCACGGATGGGCACCTCGCGCCACTCCGCGAAGGTATCCTCGGCACGGGCGAGCGCGCTATCGACGTCGCTCGCGCTGTCTTCCTCGTAGGAATCGACGACTTCGCCGGTCGCCGGGTTGACCGTCTCCATGCCGTAACCACTATTCGTGTACGTCATTAACGTTATGGTCGGTTTCGTCGGCTCGATTCGATACGGTCGCGACGCGAGCCGAGCGGACAGAACGGATGTCGGGCTGTGGCGTCAGTCGCCGAGTTCCTCGACGCGGCGGTCGTACTGGTCGGTGGCCTCGTTCACTTCCTCGATGAATTCGAGCATCTGCTCTTTCATTCCCGCCCGGAGTTCGCTCGCGGAGAACTCCTCGGAGTCGGCGAGCAGGCGCATGAACGCCCGTAGTTCCTCGTCGGTGATGTCATCGAACGCGCCCGCATCGAGCTTGTCGATGACCGCGTCGACATTGATGTGGCCCACCGGCTCGACGCTGAACTCGACGTTGACCATTCGATAATCGGACCCCGAAAGCTTCTGTTCGGCGCGGCTGACGCCCTGGCTGAGCATGTTCTTGAACGGGACGTGATAGCCCATCGTCCCCAGATGCAGGAAGCCGAGCAGGTCCGTGATACCCTGCGTGTAGGCCTCACGCGCGTCGTCGTCGGGGTCGAAGACGGTCTCGCGGTCGCGTTCTTCCAAGTGCTCGAACAGGATGGTGAAATCGAGCAGTGCGTTGCGCAGGCGGCGACGGATGCGGTTTCGCTTCTGTTTTTTCGAGTGCTCGGTGTAATCGGTCTTCCGCCCGAGCAGGAACTCCCGGTCGCTCGGCGTGAGGATGCCGCGCCCCCGGTCGGCCGAGTAGGCACGTCCCTCGGGTGCGTCGATCTCGTCGCCCTCATCCATACACAGATAGTGTGTATTCGTGCCATTAAGCGTTCCGAACGGTGAAAATCGTGACTGCCCGGCCGCCCACACAAGTCACCCATACGACCGCAACGATTTTAGACCATGACGTATACGTATTTTGTATATGGACAGGCATAGCGCGGAACCGAACGCGACGGTGATTCCGGGGCCGGCGGCACGTCGGTGGGTCGAACACAGCCGCGAGCACGCCGCACCCAGTGAGCACTCCCACGATTTCGTCTGGGACATCACTCGGGAGGCCGACGGTCCGTTCGTCACCGACGTCGATGGCAACGTCCTACTGGATTTCACCTGCCACATCGGTGCCGCACCGCTCGGCTACAACAACGAGAAGATCCTCGACAAACTGGAAGAATTCGACCTCGTTGACCCGCTGAAAATCGCCGGCCAGGACATGTACTTTGGGGCAGGCAACGACCCCGAGGATGCACGATTCCCGTCGTCGAGCCATCTGATGGAAACACTCATCGAGTGCTCGGCACAGTACGGACTCGATACAGTGTTCCTCTCGAATTCGGGGGCCGAAGCCGTCGAGAACGCGATGAAGATCGCCCACGACAACCGCCCAGCCGCCAAATACGGCTTCGCTTTTTCGGGGAGTTTCCACGGGCGGACGCTCGGCACGCTCTCGACGACCAACGCGAAACCGGTGTACACGCGCCACTACCCCGAGATAGCCGGTATCGAGACGATTCCGTTCTGTGAGAGCCGCAACTGTACGGCCGATACGTGTGACTGTGGCTTTTTCACAGGCTCCAGCTCGGTGTTTCGGAACGCGCTCGCGCCGGTGGGCGGCCACATCGACCCCAAAGAGATCGCGTTCGTGATTCTCGAACCGATTCAGGGCGTCGGCGGCTACCGTTTCCCGAGCGGCGATTTCATGGCGGAAATCGGTGACGTCTGTCGAGAGTATGAGATTCCGCTCATCGTCGACGAGATCCAATCGGGTATCGGACGCACGGGCGAGATGTGGGCGTCCGACCACTACCCTCTCGAGCCGGATATCATCGCGGCGGCGAAGGCGCTGCGGGTCGGTGCGACGATTGCGCGCCGCGAGATGTTCCCCGAAGAGAAAAACCGCCTCGGCTCGACGTTCGGCGGTGGCGACATTCTCGCCTCCATACAGGGACAGTTCACGCTCGAAGCCATCGACGAACACGACCTCATGGACAACGCCGTCGCGCGTGGACGGCAGGCGAAGGCGACGCTGCGCGAACACGCTACCGAGAAAATCGTCGACGTGCGCGGGAAGGGTCTGATGCTCGCCGTCGAGTTCGACAGCGGTCAGCGCCGGGATGCGGTCGTCACGGAGGCGCTCGACCGCGGTATGCTGACGCTTGGCTGTGGCGAGAAGACCCTTCGGCTGTTGCCGCCGCTCGACGTCACCGAGCGCGAGATCGAACTCGGAACGTCCATACTCACGGACGCTATCGGGGCTGCCTGAATTCGCCGTTAATCACGCAGCGAGCACTCACGTACTGTCACGCCATCGATTCCATCCAGCGATTCGACGACCGATTCGAGATGCTTTCGACCGCTGCCCGCGATGGCGAGTTCGACGGGCGTGCGATTCGGTTGGCTCCGGCGATCACGGCGAACGCGCGCCAGTTCGTCGAGTTCGGCCCCGTGTTCCCCGATCGTATCAACGACCGTGCCGACCCCGGCCGGCCAGTTTCTGAGTTCGAGGCGCATGGCCGCGTATCGACCGCGTTCCATCAACCCCGAACGCACGAGTTCAGCGTGGTCGCACAAACCAACATTACCACCGGAGACGACCGCCGCGACGGTGTCGCCCTCGACATCGAGTTCGTCGGCGAGTAGCGCCGCAATCGGGGCCGCGCCCGCCGCCTCGATGACGATTTTCGTGCGCTCGGCGGCCAGCGCCACTGCGGCGCTCAGTTCGTCGTCCGACACCGAAACGACGTCGTCGACGTGCTCGCGGACGACGGCGAAGGTTTTCTCGAGCAGTCGCGCGTCGGCGATGCCCTCGGCGACGGTGTCGACGGTTGAAAGTCGGTAAATCTCCCCTTTTTCGAGCGATGGCTTGGCGTGGGCTGCACCCTCTGGCTGAACGCCGATGACACGGATGTCCGAGTCATGGGCTTTGAGTGCGGTTGCGATACCCGAAATCAGGCCACCGCCACCGATGGACACAACTACCGTATCGAGGTCAGGAAATTGTTCGAGGAGTTCGAGTCCAACGGTCCCCTGTCCGGCGATGATGGCTGCGTCGTCGAACGGATGGACGAACTCCCTGTCCTCCTCGTCGGCGATGTCGAGCGCGCGCTCGTAGGAGGCTTCGTACTGTTCGCCCGCGACGACCACCTCGGCCCCGTAGCCCCGCGTCGCGTCGATCTTCGCGGCGGGCGTTATCTCCGGGACGACGATGGTGGTGTCGATGTCGAGCAGTTGCCCGGCGAGCGCGACACCTTGGGCGTGATTGCCTGCGCTCGACGCGACGACGCCGTTCGCTCGCTCTGCCGACGAGAGTTGAGACAATCGGTTGTACGCCCCGCGAATCTTGAACGAGCCGGTTCGCTGCATCGCCTCCAGTTTGAGACCCACCGACGCGGCACCGCTCATGTCGGCGAACGTCCGCGAGGTATCGAGCGGCGTGCGGTGGACGACGTCGTCGATGCGCTCGCGGACCGCCTCGACGTCGGCGAGGGTCACGACGTCCGCCGCGGCGAGGTCAGACCCGTCCATCGGCGACAGTGAGGATCGAGTCGGTCAGGACGTCGATGCCCGTTTCGAGGCTCCGCTCGTCGATGTCGAAGGTCGGCGTGTGGTGGCTCGTCGGGTGGTCGGTGCCGACGATGAGATACGTCGCCAGTCCGCCCTCGTTCTGGACGCGTTCCATCAGGAAGGTCGCGTCCTCGCTCGCACCGAACTCCGCCGACCTGACCGGCGAGTCCACACTCCCCATGCCATCGGCGACCTCGTAGACGACGTCGGCGAGTTCCGGGTCGCTGTCGGCTCTCGGCGATTCGCTGACGATTTTGAAATCCACATCGCAGTCGTGGGTCTCGGCCGCCGCATAGAGGGTGCGCTCGAACTCCGTCTTCATGTACTCGCGCAGCGGCGTCGTCTCGCCGCGCACCTCGCCCCAGATCTTCGCCCGCTCGGCGATGACGTTGCTCGCGCTGCCGGCATCCACTCGTCCGACGTTGACTCGCGTCATCCCGCCGCTGTGGCGTGGAATTCCGTAGATGTTCTGTATCGCTGTGGCCATCGCCTGTATCGCGTTGTCGCCCTGTTGAGGGGCCTTGCCGGCGTGGGCGGACGTGCCGATGAACTCGGCAGTAAGATGACACATCGCCAGCGGCTTCTCGATGCCCGCGACGACCTCGCCGGAAGGGTGGTCGAGACCGAGATGAACGGCGAAGAGGTAGTCCAGTCCGTCGACGAAGCGGCTCTCGGCCATCGGATTGCCGCCGCCGGATTCTTCCTCCGCTGGCTGGAAAAGTACAGTAAAGGTCCCCGAGAAATCACTCGTCTTGATGGCTTCGAGCACCCCGAGACCAATGGTCATGTGGCCGTCGTGACCGCAGGAGTGCATCGTCTCGCCCGTCTCCGAGCGAAAGCCCTCGGCCTGTGGGTGGTGGTCGCTCTCGGTCGATTCCTCGATGAACAGCCCGTCGATGTCGACGCGGAGACCGACCGAGGGATCCGGCCCCCGTTCGAGCACGGCGACCACACCGGTGTTGCCGCCCTCCATCCGTGCGAGCAGGTCCTCGTCGACGCCGGCCTCGCGGGCGCGGTCGTACCACGGGGCGAGTTCCGATTCGCTGGGCACGGCCATGCGGTCGCCGGGGTCGTAGGCTGCGGGACCGATGGCGAGTTCGTCGACGCCGATGGCCTGCAACTCCTCGACCAGCGCGGCCGTCGTGCGGAACTCCCGCCACGCCGGTTCGGGAAATCGGTGCAGGCGGCGGCGGACCTCGGTGAGTCGGCTGGAAACTGATGCTGCCATAGCGGGCAATGTCGCCCCACCATCATAATAGTATACGGTTACTGTTGAAACCATCACGCAAAAGCGATAAGGCGGTATCGGTCGAGGGGGACCCATGCCCGCCGATACCGACCTGCTCGTGCTTCGCGAAGGAACTGAGGGACTCTCGATGGCAGCGTACGCCGAGGAACTCCGCAAGCGACTTCCAGACGCGAACATCGAACTCGCTCGAACCCCCGCGGAGGAACGCAAATCGATTCGGGACGCCCGCGTCGTCACCGGCATCAACCTCGACGAGGAGTTGCTCGATAGAGCGGAAGACCTCGATTTGTTCGCGTGCACGTTCGCTGGCACCGACCACGTGCCGGTCGATGCGCTCGCCGAGCGCGGCGTCGCCGTCACGAACGCCGGCGGCATCCACGCACCCGGTATCGCCGAGCAGGCTATCGGGAACATGCTTGTCTTTGCCCGGCGGCTCCACGAGGGCTGGCGACGGAAGCGAAACAATGAATGGCGACACTTCCAGTCCCACGAGTTCACCGATAGTACTGTGACCATCGTCGGACTCGGTGCCATCGGCGAGGCACTCGCCCAACGATTGCAGGGCTTCGCGGTCCACACTATCGGAGTCCGCTACACGCCCGAGAAGGGTGGCCCGACCGACGAGGTGTGTGGGTTCGGCGACGAGGAGTTTCACGACGCCCTCGCACGGACCGACTACCTCGCCATCGCCTGTCCGCTGACCGAGACGACGCGCGAGCTGGTCGATGGCGACGCGCTCGCAACGCTGCCGCCGTCAGCAGTTCTCGTCAACGCCGCTCGGGGTGGTATCGTCGACACGGACGCACTCGTGACGGCCCTCCAGTCGGAAGCTATCCGCGGCGCAGCGCTCGACGTGACCGAACCCGAACCCTTGCCCCAAGAGCATCCGCTCTGGACGCTCGAAAACTGCCTCATTACGCCCCACACCGGCGGACACACGCCCCGCCACTGGGCCCGTCTCGCCGACATCGTCGTCCGCAACGTCGAGCGACTCGATTCGGGCGAGAAGTTGGAAAACGCCGTTCGCGTGCCTTAGATGCATCTCTACCTACGTTGGTGATCCTCTTGGTATCTCATGAGAGAGGGCAGTGATGGTATGAAAGCCTGCTAATCCCCAGAGCATGGAATAAGGATGGGGTGGCAAAGGTTGGCAACTAGACAGCGCATCCAGCGCGTGGCAGTGATTGGCCTATATGCCAAGGAAGCATCATCGTGAGGCCAAGCCCGACTGCCCAGAAGGCAGTCGGGCGACGACCTCGAATAGGTGTGGCTCCTTCCATGCATTTCCATCCCAGAAGAACCCATGTACCACCTTGGAATCGATGTCCACAAGGACGAATCGCACGTCGCTGTCTTGGACGAAGACGGTGAGGTCGACCGAGAGATTCGTGTCGAAAACGCGAATCTCGACGAGGTCGCCGAGGAGTATGAAGGCTCACAAGCAGCGATCGAAGCCACCGGCAACTACTACACGATCTACGATACTCTCAACGAGTATCTTGACGTGGTGGTCGCTGATCCCCTTCGGCGGCGGTCGGCCGCCGAAGCTCTCTCCCGAACAGTTCGACGAACTCTGT
>CAZJHA010000089.1:0-8650 GCA_964545755.1 uncultured Halobacteriales archaeon
GTTCGGTGAAAAACTTCGGCCCTGCTCGCGTTTGCTGGCTCTCAGTGTCGGCTCTCCTGTAACCATCGACTCGATATTCACGCTACGACGGCTGATTACAACGAGAGACCGCAGGCCACCCCCTCCCCAGCCGATTCACTCCGCTCGCGTCGCTCGCTCCGTTCATCCCTCGCGCGAGTCGCGTGTCTCCGACACGCTCCCGCGCGCCGACCGCCACCGCTCCGTTATCAGGCATATTCCGTCGACTGCGGTGAGCACAAGCGTTTAGCCCGCCCGTCGTGGAGTCGGCGTATGGTGACGTTTCTCTCTGGGGGCACCGGCACGCCGAAGCTGCTGGCCGGCGCTGGGGAAGCCTTCGACCCCACGGACCTCACGGTGGTCGGAAACACCGGCGACGACGTGGAACTCGGCGGATTGATGGTCTGTCCGGACCTCGATACCGTCCTGTTCGAACGGGGAGGAGTCCTCGACCGCGAGCGCTGGTGGGGCATCGACGGCGATAGTACCACTACTCACGACGAACTCCGTGACCTCTCGGCGCGGGTGGGCTTCGAGGCAGGCCCGCGGTATCTCGCCGACGAGCGCCAGACCGACGGCCCACGACTCGCACGCTGGCGACGGTTTTCGGCCGCGGGTGAGTTCATGACCATCGGCGACCGCGATAGAGCCGCCCATCTCCTGCGGACGAGCCTCCTCAATGAGGGCCACACGCTTACCGACGTCACGAAGCGTCTCGTCGACGCGTTCTCGCTCGACATCTCACTGTTGCCGATGAGCGACGACCCGGTGGCGACGATGGTTCACACCTCTGAGAGCGCGATGCACTTCCAGGAGTTCTGGGTCGCCCACGGCGGCGAGCCAGCAGTCAGCGATGTTGAGTTCCGTGGCGCGGAAACTGCAACACCAACCGACGAGGTACTGGACGCGCTCTCCGAGCCAGTGATAATCGGTCCGTCGAACCCCGTGACGAGCATCGGGCCGCTGCTCGCGCTCGATGGAGTTCACGAAGCGCTCGCCGAGACCACCGTGGTCGCGGTCTCACCGTTCGTCGGCGACCAGATTTTCTCGGGACCGGCGGCGAAACTCATGGAGAGCACGAACGTGGGGGCGAGCACCGCGGGGATGGCCGAATCCTATCCCTTCGCGGATGCGTTCGTCGTCGACGAGCGCGACCCCACCGAACTGGGTCGTCCGACGGTCACGACCGACATCAGCATCGAAAACCGGGAGGACTCGACCCGGGTCATGGAAGCGGTCGCGGACGCGCTCGACCTCGCACGGGAAGGGGTCTGATGTTCGACCCTCGCCTCGCTCTGGCGAGTCTGAGCGGCGAATCGGACGCCGCGTGGGCACACCGAGCGGAAGCCCACGCCGGCGCGGCGTTTCTCGGTGGCATCGCCATCGACGAGTCGTCGAGGCGGGCCGCTCGGCAACTGGTCGAGCGCGACCGCGAGGAGTTCCTCCCCGACGACCCGATGGCGTTCATCGAGCGCGAACTCGACGCGCTTGACGACGCCCCGATTCGGGCGGGGTTCAACGTCCGCAGCACCTCGCGAGCGCCCATCAGGGAGGCGGCCGAAACCTGCCACGAACACGACGCAATCCTCGAACTCAACGCTCACTGCCGACAGGACGAGCTGTGCGCGGTCGGCTGTGGCGAGACCCTGCTCCGGGATGCCCACCGCCTCTGCGAGCAGGTCGAGACCGCCGCCGACACGGGTGCGACGGTGAGCGTGAAGGTTCGCGCGGAGGTTCCCGGCGTCTCGCTGCCCGACACTGCGCGGTGGGTCGAAGCGGCGGGGGCAGAGGTCATTCATGTCGACGCGATGGATTCCGAATCCGTGGTCGGTGACGTGGCGGACGCGACCGACCTGTTCGTCATCGCCAACAACGGCGTGCGCGATGCCGACACCGCTCGGGAGTACCTCGACTACGGTGCTGACGCGGTGAGCATCGGTCGTCCAAGCGACCGGCCCGCGGTTCTCCGGCGTGTACGCGAAGCGGTCGACGAGTGGTTCGAGACGGAGGCAGAGCCGGCCGCGGGAGCGAGCCGATGAGAACGCCGGCCGAAAACGCCCAGTTGGCGCTGTTGCTGGAGGTCACGGCCACGCCGAAACCCGGCAACGTCGACCGCGCCCGCGAGTATCCCGACCTGCGCTTCGAGCACTTCATGGGCGGCGCGGTCGGGGCGGGCGAGGGGCTGCGGATGGCCGGTGCGGGCGAACCAGTGGGAGAATCCTTCGAGCGCGCGGTCGCGGGGATGGCCGACCAGCGCGGCGGCAACACGCAGTTCGGCGCACTCTTGTTGCTCGTCCCGCTCGTCCGAGCGAGCGCGACCGGCGAACTCACACCCAGCCACACGGCGGAAGTGGTCGCGGAAACGACCGTCACCGACGCTGCCGGGTTCTATCGCGCCTTCGAGCACGTCGATATGGGCATCGGCGACCCACCCGAGGAAATGGAGAACCTCGACGTTCGCCGCGGTGCGGACGCGATTCCGGAACTCGAAGCGCGCGAACTGACGCTCGAAGACGTGCTCGCGGCGAGCGTCGAGTACGATGGTGTCGCCCGCGAGTGGATCTCGCGGTTCTCGCGGAGTTTCGAGACCGCCGAGCGCATCGCGAGCGCGGACGGACCGGTGCCCGACCGCGCCGCACGGGCCTTCCTCGAAGCGCTCGCGAGTGAACCGGACACCTTCGTTGCAAAGCGCCACGACGAGGCGACCGCCCGCGAGGTCACCGAGGCCGCACGGGCAGCCCTCCGCGGCGATGCCGACTCCGAAGCGCTCGCCGAGGAACTCGTCGCCGCCGAGGTGAATCCCGGCACGACGGCGGACCTCGTCGCGGCCGGGCTGTTCATCGCGCTTGAGGACGGTCTCGCGGTATGACCGACTCGCAGGAGACAGCAGAATGGCCGGTTACACTCCGTGGCGTGACCGAATCGGTCGTGGCGACGCTCGGTCCGAACGGAAAGTGGAACTTCGCGGCGCTCGGTCTCCATGCCGGCGAACCGGTCACGGCGCGGACGTGGGGGCACACGCGGACGCGGCGCAACTTCCACGAGGAGGGGGTGGGCGTCGTCCAATTTCTGTGCGACCCGCTGGTGTTCACCGAAAGCGCGCTCTCGGTCCACGAACGCGACGATTCGATCCACCCCGCGACGAACGCGTGGGCACGCGTCTCGGTCGAATCAGTGGATGGGGGTGAGTCGGGCAACACGGAGTGGGAGCAGTGGGAACTCACGCCAGTCGAGGCGGACATCGAGCGACGGACTGTGCCGACGACCAGCCGCGGCTACGGCGCGGTCATCGAGGCCACCGTCGCGGCCTCGCGGCTCGACGTGCCGGCCTACGACACCGACGAACTCCGCGAGCGACTCGACTACTTCGCCGAGGTGGTCGCAACCTGCGGCGGCGAGCGCGACCGCGATGCGATGGCACGCATCGGTGAACTCACGGCGTGGACGTCCGAGGAAAGGTGAGGCGAAGAGCGGGCCGTTTATACGCCGGGCGAAAAAGGATTGGATATGGCAATCAAACCGGCCTACATCAAGAAGACGGGCAACCTGCTGCTCGAACAGTATCCGGAGGCGTTCTCGACGGACTTCGAGCACAACAAGGAAAGCGTCACCGCGCTGACGAACGTCGAGTCGAAGGGCGTTCGCAATCGCATCGCGGGCTACGTCGCGCGCAAGCAGCAGGGCGCTGTCGCCTAACTGGGAGTTGCGCCGACCAGAACTGTTTTCATCGGGTTTGTCCTACGCCGGGCAATGACACACGTTGGCGTCCTCGGTGCGACCGGAGCGGTCGGACAGCGACTGATTCAACTGCTCGACCCCCATCCCGAGTTCGAGATAGCTTGTGTGACCGCGAGCGACGACAGCGCGGGTCGGTCTTACCGTGACGCCGCGAAGTGGCGCATCGAAACCCCGGTTCCGGAGGATGTCGCCGACCTCGACGTGCGCGCAACCGACCCCGCGGCGATTCTCGACGACATCGACCTGCTGTTCTCGTCGCTGCCCTCCTCGGTCGGCGAGCGCGTCGAACCCGACCTCTGTGAGGCCGGCTACGTCGTCTCGTCGAACTCCTCGAACGCGCGTATGGCCGAGGATGTTCCGCTGACGATTCCCGAGATCAACCACGACCACCTCGATCTGCTCGAAGTCCAGCGCGATTCGAGGGGCTGGGACGGCGCACTCGTGAAGAATCCGAACTGTTCGACCATCACCGCGGTGCCGACGCTCGCGGCGCTCGATACCTTCGGTCTGGAGACCGCCCACGTCGCCACCCTGCAAGCGGTCTCCGGCGGCGGCTATTCGGGCGTGACCTCGATGGAGATCATCGACAACGTGCTGCCCCACATCGGCGGCGAGGAGGAGAAGATCGAGACCGAATCGCGCAAACTCCTCGGGAGCTTCGACGGCGCGGAACTCACCTCTCATAGTGTGGACGTGGCCGCCTCCTGCAACCGTGTGCCCACCCTCGACGGCCATCTCGAAAACGTCTGGGCCGAAACCAACGAGGAGGTCACCGCCGAGGACGCGGCGGCGGCCATGCGCGAGGCTCCATCGCTCGACCTGCACAGCTCGCCCGCCCAGTTCATCGAGGTCTTCGAGCAGCCGGACCGCCCACAGCCGCGCCTCGACCGGATGGTCGGCGACGGGATGGGCGTCGCGGCCGGTGGCATACGCGAGACGAGCAATGGAGTACAGTACAACTGCCTCGCGCACAACACCCTGCGGGGAGCGGCTGGCGCGAGCGTGCTCAACGGCGAACTATTGGTCGAGGAAGGCTGGGTCTGAGAAGTCACGGCCCCTGAAAACTTATCACCGGAGTGCCCGTCTTCTCCGGTATGGCTGGCGAGGCACGGGTCATCGAGTGGTCGCACGACCCGACCGACTCCCGCGTCGGGATGGCGTGTGCGTACGTCACCGCCGGAGTTTTCGGCGGTCTCGTGCTGTTCGTCGTTTCGATGTTCGTTCTCGCCGTTGCTTTCGCGGTCGCTGGCGGCAATCTCTTCGCGCTCGGGTTCGTCGTCCTGCTCACACTCGTGGGTGGGCCGGTGTCGCTGCTGTATCTCTGGCCGCTGCTCCGTCATCCGAAACAGCGGCCATCGGTGCCCGACTGGCTGGCCGAGTTCCGTCCGCAATGGGTTTTGCTCACCTCGCTGTTCGGTGCCCTCGCCATCGTGCTCTCCACGCCGTCCGGGTTCTTTTTTGCGCCCATCGCCGTCGGGTTCGCGTCGATGGTCGGCCTCGCGCTGTTCACTGGTGAGGGTGAAATCGAAACCGACACCAGAACGGTGCGCCACGGGTATAGCACCGAAATCGAACTCGACGGTCTGACTGGAGTGAAGCGATTTTGTGTGGCAGGGATAGTGCTATCGTGGCTCTCCTTTCCTCACGGGCAACCGCCACGACTACTCGTGCTTCCGTCGGAAACGGACCGCGCCGCACGACCCGTCTTCAAGGAGGCGGCCGCACAGCCGGCCGAGGCGCGCAACCCGAACCGAACGGTGCAGGCCACGCTGGTCGCCCTCACGCTCGCGTTTTTCAGTGTCCCGGTGATTCTCGCCGTCAGTGGTTCAGTGACGACGGAGGGAGCAGCAATAGTGGGATACGTCGCCGTGTTTTTCGGTATTGTCTTTACTGGTGCCGCCGTGTACGGGACGTCGCGCCGCGCTACAGAACCTGATTCTTCAGCCCATCGTACTCACCCGTGTCCTCGACTCGCCGGAGGTTCTCGGCGAGGATGTCGGCGAGACGTTCGTAATATCTCGGCGTGTTGCCGGCGTTGTGCGGCGTAATCAGGACGTTCTCGAAGCCCCAGAGCGGATGGTCTTCGGGCAGTGGCTCGGGGTCGGTCACGTCGAGGGCCGCCCCGCCGATGGCGTTCGACTGAATCGCCGAGACGAGCGCCGCCGTGTCGATGACCGGCCCGCGCGCGACGTTCACGACCGTTGCATCCGGCGGCAGCGTCGTGAACTCCGCTTCGCCTATCATGCCCTCCGTCTCGTCGGTCAGCGGCACCGTGAGCACGAGGTGGTCGGTGCGGGCGAGCGCCCCGTGCAGGCGGTCGGGACCCACGACCTCGTCGGTCGGGCCACCCTTCTCGGGCGAGTGACGAATCCCGATGGTATCGACGTCGAAGCCCCGCAACCGTTCGACGACGGCACTCCCGAGTGCGCCGAGTCCCGCGACCGTGACCGTCGAGCCGGCGAACTCGCCGACCGGGTAGGCACGCCACTCCCGGCGCTGTTTGCGCCGCCAGCCCTCGTGATGGCGGCGGGTGAGCGTGAGCAGGTATCCGAGCACGTCCTCGGCGATGTTCGGGCCATGAACACCCGAAGCGGTCGTCACGCTCACTCCATGACTTTCGATGGCGTCCATCGGGAGGTGGCCATAGCCCGCGTACGAACAGGCGAGCAGTTCGAGGCTCTCGGCGCTGTCGAGGAGTTCCTCGTCGACCGTCTTGCCGGCGACCACTTGCGTCCGCGTGATGAGGTCGTGCTCCTCTTCGGGCGTGCGCGCCAACCGGACGTCGTACTCCGGGAGGCGCTCGCGCAGCGCCGCCGCGTACTCGCTGGCCGGGATGCCGTGGACGCCCTCACGGCGCACCACGATGTCCGGTTCGTCGTCGCTCATCGTCCACCCCTCGTTCGGGTCATGGCCGGTGTTCGGCGGCCACCGTCATTAAGTTCATCCGTTGGACCCGGTCCTTTGGGGTGGCGACCGCCGAGCGGGAGACCTTTATTCGCGGCGCTGGCCGGACTCGTATGGAGCGGATTGACGTGGCGGTCGTCGGCGGTGGCCCGGCGGGTACCTCGGCCGGACGGGCAGCGGCGCGACAGGACGCCGAGACGGTGGTGTTCGAGAAGGGCGTCCCGCGCGAGGACCGTGAAGAGTTGGGACCGGATTCGACCGATGCTGCCGGAATGCTCGACTACTGGGTCGACCTGATGGACCTCCCGGAGACGGTTCCCGACGACGTGATCCTGCGCGAACTGGACGGGGCGACGTTCGCCGGTCCCACCGAGCGCATCACGATTCGGGATACAGGGATGGACAGTTCGTATCCCGAGTTCGGCTTCACCTTCCATCGCGCGCGCTTCGACGACTGGCTGCGCGAGCGCTGTGAGGACGCTGGCGCTGCCTATCGGGTCGGCACGAGCGTCAAGGACGTCGACATCGACCGCCGCGGGAGCCACACACTCACGCTGCGCGACGGTCACGAAATCGAGACCGAGTACCTCGTCCTCGCCGACGGGCCACAGCGGACGGTTACTCGTGGGGTGCTCGCCGAGTTCGTCGCGGAGCGCCGTCTCGACGACCTCGCCTCGAACCGCGCGAACCACATCGCCTATCAGGAGTATCGAGAATTCCCGCCCGAACTGTTCGATGACGACCACATCAAGTTCTGGTGGGGCGCGATGCCGGGCCACACCGCCTATCCGTGGGTGTTCCCGAACGAGGGCCGTGTGGCCCGCGTGGGACTCACGATGCCCATCGGTCTCGACATCGACGAGGTACGCAATCCCGGAAGCTACCGACTCCTCGAACCCGGCGACACGACCGTTCCCTCTGGAAAGAAGTACGTCGAACGACTGCTCGAAAGCGAGTATCCCGATTACGACCTCGCGGACTTCCCACTGGTCGAGAACCGGGGCAAGCGCGGCGGCACCGAGACCTACCCCATTTCCTCGACGCGACCCATCGACTCGCCCACCGGCGCGAACGTCGCCATCGTCGGCGGGGCAATGGGCGCGACCTCCGCGTTCCACGAGGGCGGCGACCACGTGGCGGTGCGCACGGGGAAGATCGCCGGCTCGCTGGCGGGTGCGGGCGCGCTGTCGGCATACAACCGCGAGTGGAAGCGCGCGATCGGCGACGAGATCCTCCGGAACGTCGCGATGGCCGACGTCGTGGCCGGCTTCGAACCCCCGGACTGGGACCGCGCGTTCGCAGCGGTCGGCCGGATGCTTGACGACGGGCGGTATAGCGCGCTACGAGCGCCATTTGCCGGTCGCACCGGTCTCTCGGTGCTCGCACGCTACGGCCGAGCGAAGTTCGGCTATCGCAACGGCGGTTACGTCCAACTTCGGGAATCGGAGTACGCCGTCTGAGCCACGAACGGTTTATGCCTGTGGCCCGTACGACGGACGCGCGCCGTAGTCCTCGCCCGAGCACGTCCACACGGACGCGATGACGTGCGACGAACCCCGGCGTGCGATACTGGTCGTGCTACGCACGACCGAACGTGGAGCCGGTGTCGACCGGTGACACGGGTTGCGCCATGCGCAACCGACTGCGAGGCCGGCATCAGCCGGCCGCGGATGGCCACCGACGGCTCGCCCGGCATAGGGTTTGCCGGCCGAGACGGCACACCGCCCGCGATGAGGCCGGTCGTTAGTGTTCCGGGCGATACCTGTCTTTTCACCTCTCGGATACGATTGCTTCGCCCGCATACCGTTTCTGCTCACGGGCCGGGAGGTTTGCGGAAGCGTTGAACCCGGAGTGGCCAACAGGTCGTATCGGAACCAGTGGATTTGCTGGCCTGTTATATCGCCAACATTCTTGCTCGAATACAAATTTCCACAACGCCACATCGTGCCGAGAACCGGCATATTTTTCAAGAACGATTAACACTCTGCAA
>CAZJHA010000090.1:0-8613 GCA_964545755.1 uncultured Halobacteriales archaeon
CAGAAAGGAGAAAAAGGAGTACGGGACGGGCAATCGCATCGAGGGCGACTTCGAGGACGGCGAGTCCGTGGTCGTCATCGAGGACATCGCTACCACCGGCCGGAGCGCGCTCGATGCGGTCGAAGCGCTCCGCGAGGCGGGGGCAAGTGTCGAGCGCGTGCTCGTCGTCGTCGACCGCGAGGAGGGCGCACGCGAAGCCCTTGCCGAGGCTGACATCGAACTCGATGCGCTGGTCACCGCCACCGAACTGCTCGCCGACGAGTGAAGCGACCGCGCGACGCCAATCGCAAGCGATTCAACCGATGGGATGCCCTGAACGCGTATGGCTTCGCTTCCGCCGCGGCGCTGGCTGCTCCGTGGGGCGCTCGCGCTCGTCATCGTCGCGCTGCTGCTCGCGGCGGCCGTCTCGGCGGCTACCTACGAACCGACGGACCTCGGTCCCGGCACGGTCGACTCGCCCGCCAACGGCTCGACGGTCGTGAGCGTACAGGGGTTCCATTTCCAAGGAATCGGCAACGGAAAGAAGCCGGCCCGACTCGTTCAGGCCGGTCCGCGTGGAACCACCGAATGGGTGCACAACGGCTCTCAGGAGGGTGCACGCTGGTTCTACGACGTCGACCCGCTGTCGAACGGCAACCTGCTCGTGACCTCGACGGTGCCGGGCGACACCGTGGTCTACGAGTTCGACCCGGAAAACCGCACCCGCGTCTGGAGCCAGCGATTCGACGCCGAGGACACCCACGACGTGGACCTCATCAACGGCGACCAGCTGCTCGTGGCGAACATGCGAAACACGAACGATTCGGGGGTTCCGAACGACCGGCTGTTCATCTACGACAGGGGCGAGGACAGAATCGTCTGGGAGTGGACGTTCAGAGAGCACTTCCCGGCATCGACCGACGGCGGCTACTCGGCCGACTGGTCACACGTCAACGATGTCGACAAGATAGGGGACGGCAAGTATCTCGCCTCGCCGCGCAATTTCGACCAAGCCATCGTCGTCGACCGCTCAAGCGGGAACATCACGATGCGCCTTGGCAACGACGGCAACCATTCACGACTGTTCGAACAGCACAACCCCGACTACCTCGAAGGCCCCAACGGAACGCCCACCATCCTCGTGGCCGACTCCGAGAACGACCGCGTGGTCGAGTACGAGCGACAGGGTCCCGGCGAGTGGGATCGGACGTGGGAACTCTCGGGCGGGTTCAACTGGCCGCGCGACGCCGACCGCCTGCCCAACGGCAACACCCTCATCACAGACACGCTGAACCAGCGCGTGCTCGAAGTCACACCACGGGGTGAGGTCGTCTGGGAGTACTACGCACCGTGGGCCCCCTACGACAGCGAGCGCCTCAGTGCCGCCAACACGTCTCTGAGCCAGAACGCCTCGGTCGGTGGCTCCCACGGCCCGACGGTCGCCGAGATGAACGCCTCCGGCAACTACAGCCTCTCGGGGAGTTCCGAGAGCGGGCTCGCCTCCCAGACGCGCTTTTCGACGTGGGTCGCGGCGACCGCGGCGGGTACTCCCTTCCAGGAGGTGGTTCAGTCGGCCGCCGAGCGCTACTCGCACGTCACACCCTTCATCCGCCCGGTCTGGCTGTCGAGTTGGGCCTTCGCGGCGCTCGTCGGCGCGCTCGCCCTCGCGCTCGTCTGGGCGCTCGTCGAAGTCATCTACCAGCGCCGGCGCATCCGTCGCCGGGTCGGACGGACGCTTCCCTGAGCGGTTCTGTGCACTCTCCACACTATCGTGGCGTTCTTGAGGCTCGCACCCGTACTGTCGGTGATGTCGAACCTCGAACTCTACGAGCTGGAGGGCTGTCCGTACTGTGCGAAAGTGAAGGACAAACTCGCCGAACTCGACCTCGATTACGAATCACACATGGTCCCGAGTGCCCACGACGAACGCACCGAGGTCGAGGCGGTCAGCGGCCAAACCGGCGTGCCGGTCCTCGTCGACCCCGACCACGGCGTCGATGGCATGAACGAATCCGACGACATCGTCGCCTACCTTGACGAGACCTACGGCGACGCCGCGGCCTGAGGAAAACAGTTTTTCCGTGCTGTGCTTCGTTCGTCGATAGCGGCGCTTCTCAGTCGAAGTAGCCTTCGTCTTCGAGACCGGCCATGACGTCGTCGACGAGCGGGTCGACGTCCTCGTAGGGGAAGTCCTGTCGGCCGCCGGCCTGTGAGTTGAGTTCCATCGCGGTGAAACTCACGTCGCCGGACTCGAAGGTGGTCGATGGCCCATTCGGAAGTGCCGGCACGAGGTCCATCGGACTCGATACGGGGTAGTCCGCGCCCTCGAAGCCGTCGTGGAGCTGCTGTCTGATTTCGTCTTTGTCGGACATCGCAGGCGGACAGTGGTGCCATCGAGCCGTAGCTCTGTGGCCGCTCATACGGTGGGGTTTAAATACTCCCGTGGGTGGGGGCGTCCGTTCGGCCGTCAGGAAAACAGCTGTTCTATCAGTTTGGCTTCGGCCTTGCGGAGGTGCTCGTCGACCGTCGACCCCGAGAGGTCGAGCGCGGCCGCGATGTCGGCGTGGGTCGTTTCTCGGGGGATTTCGTAGTAGCCAAGCCCGAAGGCCGTCTCGATGACCTCGCGCTGGCGGTCGGTGAGCGCGGCCACCAGTAATTCGTCGGTTTTGCCGTCGCCCAGTCGTTCGACCGAGCAGGTCGTCCCATCGGGTAGGCACTCCATCGCACGCTTGACCATCGTGGACGTGCCGATGACACTCAGGCGAAGTCCGCGAGCGGTGACCGCGACCGGCGGGTCGACCAGCAACCCCTGTTCGAGGAAGCACCGATCGAACGCCTCTATAACGCCGTCGACGCGGAGATACAGCTCGAACGTTCCTTCGTGGTCACCGATAACGTCGTAGTCGAGCACGTCCGAGCGCTCGTCGAGCACCCCGAGGAGGGTGGTTTCGTCGCCCCGCAGCCGGTAACAGAGCACGCTCGTCCCTCCGTGACTCTGGATATGGCTCAACGACTCCCGACTGCACTCCGGCGTGTCGGCAAGCGCGTCGTCGACGGGGTGGACGAGTCCGCGTCCCGGTCGGAGCGAGAGCGTGAATCGCCGGACGTGCGTTTCCCCCTCGGTCGATTGCCGCACGGGTCAGTTGTACGCGCTCTGTCCGGTGAGTTCCTTCCCGACGATGAGTTTCTGGATCTCGGTGGTGCCGTCGGGAATGGTCATGACGCGGGCGTCGCGGTAGTAGCGTTCGAGCCGGTTTTCGGTCTTCAGGCCCTCGCCGCCGTAGACCTGCAGCGCATCGTCGGTCACGTCCTTGCAGGTCTCTGCGGTGTAGCCCTTCGCCAGCGAGGACATCAGGCGGGCGTCCTCGCTGCCGTCTTCGAGTAGCTCCGCCGCGCGCCGCGAGAGCTGGCGGGAGGTTTCAAGGCCTGCCTTCATGTCGTAGAGCTTCTCGGTGACGAGTTGGTGTTCGGCGATGGGCTTGCCGAAGGTCTCGCGGTCGGTCGCCCGCTCCATCGCGGCGTCGAAGGCGGCCTGCATGATGCCGACGGACATGAACGACATCCCCGTGCGCATGAACGAGAAGGTCGCGTTCAGCGGTTTCTGGTCGAAAAAGAGCTGCGTGACGCTCTCGGGGAACGGCACGATGTCGTTCATATCGTTGCCCGCCATGATGGCGTTCGAGAACATGTTCGAGAGCCGGTTGCCCTCGGGTACGCGCACGTCCTCGAAGGAGATACGGGCGTTCGAGACGCCCTTCCAGCCCATCTTGTCGAGTTCGCGCGTCTCGAAGGAGTTGTTCTCCCTATCGACCATGAACATGTCCGAAGCTCCCGTCGAGTCGTCGTGGGCGACCACGAGCACGCAGTCGGCGTAGTGGGCGTTGCCGACCCACGTCTTCTCGCCGTTGATGACGAACTCGTCGCCGTCCTTTTTCGCGACGGTGTTCGGCTGGGCCGTGTCGCTGCCACCCTCCGGTTCGGTGACTGCAAGCGCCGACAGGCAGTCGCCGTCTTCGAGTTTCGGCAACATCGCCTCGCGGGTCTGCTCGGATGCGAACTGGACGAACAGTGCCGGGAACGACATCATCACGCCCACCAGTAGGCTCGGCCACGTGTAGCTGATTTCCTCGGCAGCGATGGTAAAATTCCAGATGTCGCCGAAGAAGTTGGGCGCGGTCTCGGGGTCGAAACCGACGCCGAGTTCGTTCAGGTCGTTGATGTAGTCCATCAACTCCTCTCTGTCCATCGGCCCGTTTCGGTCCGATTCATCGACGATTGGGTCGATGGTATCGTCGAGGTACTCCCGGAGGTCTCCGCGGAACGCCTGCTGCTCGTCGGTTAGCTCCATCTCACTCGGGCACCTGTTCGGAGAGGCTGTTCATGATGGGCGCGAGCTTCGTGCCCTTCTGGACCGGGCCATCCATCTCGTACTGCTGCTGCATGAACCCTTGAATCGGGTCGATGTTGCCGGTGATGAGGCCCACCAAGACGTCGGCGGGACCGGTGATCTTGATGTCGGCGTCGTCGAGTTGGCCCGCCCCGCCGGTGATGACCTCCTCTTCTTTCTTGACTTCGAGGTGGCCCTCCATCGGGCAGTCGTCGGCCTCGAAATTGGTGGTGATGTCCTCGTTGATCTGGTCTTTCACCTCGGGGTTCTGTTCGACCATCACGCGCATGCCCGACCAGAGCAGCTCCTGGAACTGGTCGGCGGTTTCGGGGTTCTCCGAGACGAACGAGGCGATGTCCATCTCCTCCATGCGCCCGAGAATGCTGGCCATCACCTGTGGGTGCTCGCGCACGAGCTCGTCGGTCTGGCCCTCCATGTCTGCGAGGATTTCCGGAAGGTCGTCTTCGAGTTGGTCTTGGTCTTCTTCGAGCGAGTCCTCGATTCGCTGGATGAGTTGGTCGTCTGGCATTGGTTGGTCCGTGTCGGCTTCGCGGCCGACGTGTTACCGGGAATGGACGGGATGGCAATGGGCTTGCTTCGCCGTATAACTGGGTGTTTATGTACTACGGGGAAATCACGGGTCAGAAGAGAAACCGCGATTCGGTATCGGCGGCGATGTCGGTCAGCCGCACGGCGGCGTCGGAGTACTGGAGGATCTTCTGCATATCTCCATCGAGGTCCATTACACCGCCCATGAGTTGGTCGATGATACCCGCCTCGCCGCCGACGAGGTCCTTCCAGTCGTCGTACTCGCCGGTGATGACGAACCCGTACCCGCGCTCGTCGAGGCTCGTGATGACGTCGACCTCTCGGCACTCAGTGTCGTAGAGGTCGATGTACGCGTACACGGTGTCGCCGTCGACGATGTATTGGTCGACCTGCTCGATGAGGTCGACCAGCAGCGGCGGGACCTCTGCTTCGAGTGCGGGCCACATCCAGTCGGCGATGTCGTCGAGCGATACCGCCATCAACTCGTCGTGGGCGGCCTCGCGGACATCGCCGTTGCGGGCTTCGATGGCCGATTTGACGTCGTCGGGTGCGGCCGTGACGATGTCGTCTATCCGCTCGTCCGAGAGGCCCTCGAACGTCTCGTCTATCAGGCCGACGATCTCCCCGGGAAGGTCGGCGACCGTTCGTTCGGCGAGCGGCACATCGGTGATGTGGAAGATGAACGCGCCGTCGAAATCGACACCCCAGCCCTCGCTTTCGGCGGCGTACTCCTCGTCGGCGTTGATCGCCTCGTGGTACTGCTGGAGCCACGGTTCGGTCGGAAAGAACTGCTCGGTTGCGTATTCGTGGGTGCTCATGGTTTGACTGCCCGCCCGCGTCGTTCACGACGACATTGCGGGCGTGTGTCGAGTTATCACTCATCGATATCAGTGCATCGCCACACATTGCAGTCTATATATAAGCATCCGGGCCCACGACCCGTTTTCATGCCGATGGTGCCGTCGGCAGTCGCAACTGGAACCACGTGCGAGATAGTAAAAACAGCCGGCTATCGGGGCACCAATGCTTATCCCTGAGGGTATGATGCTCCCGACATACAGCATGACGGAGTGGTTCCCATCGCGCGAGTGGCTCGCCGCGTACCGGACGGCGCTGAACGACAACGAGCGGTATCGAGACGCCAGCGAGGGCTGGGGTGTCGATTTCGCGGGGGATTTCGTCTTCGAAATCACCGATGTTCCGACCGAAACCACCGTCAAGGAACTCCCCGAGGAGCTCTCTGACGACCTTCATGAGAACCTCCAGTCGCTGTCCGGCAAGCGCGTCGAGGACCTCCTTGCCGACGCGCCATCGGCGCTCGAAGACCGACTGGCCGACCAGGAGGGCGACGACCACGACCGCCTCGTCGCGGCGGTGCTCTCGACGCCCATCGCCGAGGCCCCTGCCGTGACGTTCCCGGCGCTCCGCGAGGAGTTCCCCGACGACCTCGATGACCTGCTCGACCAACTGGAGCAGTACCTCCACGACGACACCATCCATGCGTACATCGACCTCTACGACGGCGAGTGCCGCGAGACCGAGGTGCTTGCCGACCCGGGCGCTCGCGACCCCGGCTTCCGTATCGCTGGACCGTACGACAACTGGAAGGACCTCCTGGAGGGTGCGGACGTGATGGAGTCCATCTTTTCCGAAGACCTCGAACTCGACGGTTCGACGACCACGATTTTACCCTACAGCGAGGCCGCACAGGAGTTGGGCGATACCGCTGGCCGAGTCGAGAGCCGGTATCTATTTTAAACACCGCGTATAGCAGGAACAACCGTCATACTTGTTCCTCTATTGTGTGTGGGTATGGCACAGCCAGCCGAACCGACCTACACCGGCCAGCGCATCGATACCGGGGACAAGTGGTATCAGTTGTTCCAGAAAGGCGTCGAGCTGGGCACGTGGAACGTCGAGAAGCTGTTCGACGAGATCGGCTTTGAGCAGGACAAAGAGACGTGGAAGTCGCTCGAACCGAACGAGCGCGACCAGATTCGCTATTTGCTTTCGGGATTCCTCGACGGCGAGACCGAAGTCGCCGGCGACGCCGCCACGAACCTCTCGCGGGCAATGGGTGCCGATTGCTTGGAGGGCAACCGACAGAAGGAGATGTACATGACGATGCTCACGCTGACCGAGCACAAGCACACCCAGTTCCTTGATATCTACATGAACGAGGTGATGGACGACCAGGACAACTACACCGAACTCGACCCGCGGCGCGGAACGCGCGTACCAATCGTCCAGACGACAGGATTGGGCGAGGTGTTCGAACACCAAGGACTGCTGACCGCCAAAGCCGCCCAGACGAAGGACCCGGTCGACATCGCTCGTGCGGCGACCAACTACCACATGAACGTCGAGGGCATCCTCGCGCGGGTCGGCTCCACGGCGATAAGCCGACTGCCCGAGCGGGCGAATCTTCCCCTCTTGAACTACGCCTTCAAGTTCGTCAGCACCGACGAGGGCCGCCACATCACCCACGGTGTCGAACTGCTGAAGGAACTCCTCGAAAAAGAGCGTGCCGGCGAACCGGCCTATCAAGGCGTCGAGGAGGGCATCGTGAACACGCTCTACGAGGATGTCCCCTATATGGCCGACTTCGCGTACATGTACACCGATGCGGTGGGCGACCCGCTCGACCTCGACATCGACTCGACGCTGCTACGCGGCGGGAACCTCATCGACGGGATGTACAACGAGACGCTCGGCTGTGACGTCGATTACATGCAGGTCATGGACCGTGTGAGCGACCGCTACGAGGAGATCACCGAGTGGGACCTCGACGCCCGGCTCGAAGACCAGCAGGCCCACTACCAGCAAAAACGCGGCGTCGCCGCCGACGGGGGTGACGACTGATGGCCCAAGACCGCGAACTCCGTGAACTCGCCCGCGGCGCGTCGTTCACCGCGAGCGACGAGGAGGTCGAGGAGGCCATCGCCGAGGCCGCCGAGGAACTCGACGAGAGCGCGGAGGAAATCCGGGACAACGTCGCCTACATCATGGATTCGAGCTTCGAGGAGGAGGGCGTCAGCACCTCGTTCAACGAGATGGTGAGCGGCGCGAGCCTCGAAGACGACAGCAGTAGTACGGGCGACCCCCGCCTCGAAGCGTTGGAGATGTACAAGCTCCGCCAGCGCGTGTGAACCACGAGGTCACCATCGAGTTCGAGGGCAAAACCCACGAACTCGACGTGGACGGCGAGGAGTACATCCTCGATGCCGGACTCGACGCCGGTCTCGACCTGCCCTACTCCTGCCGGGAGGGCAACTGCACTACCTGTACCGGCAAGCTACTGGAGGGAGAGGTCGACCAGAGCGACGGCATGGCCCTCGAAAAGGAGGACAGAGAGGAGGGGTACGTGCTCCTGTGTAGCGCGAATCCCCGAAGCGAGTGCCACGTCCGGGCCGGCGATGAGGTCCAAGAGGAGATGCTCGGACTCGACCTGTTCTGAGACTGCCGTGTAGCCCCGAGCGATTCAAGCCTCTTCTTCAGTACATAGGACATAAAACCGCCTATATACATCATCTCGATACTGTATATGTTTGGGTTGCTATTATGGTGTTCCTGAATGCGTTGGCAGTAATCAGCGGGTCGAACTCGAAATAGTATAGCATCGTGCTGATCGAGGCCTGTGTCGAGTACGATGTCTCGCGTATCGAAGTCGGTGAACCCCACCCAAATCTAGTTCATTA
>CAZJHA010000091.1:0-8267 GCA_964545755.1 uncultured Halobacteriales archaeon
CCGCCGTTGACGTTCGTGCGCGCCCAGTCCGCGCCGGTCTCGTCGAGCCACGCGAGCACGACCGGTGCGAACGCCTCGTTCACCTCGAACAGGTCGACGTCCTCGACACCCATGTCCGCCTTCTCCAGCACGTTCTCGGTCGCCGGAATCGGCCCGGTGAGCATCGTGACCGGGTCGACGCCGACCACCTCCCGCTCGACGATGCGCGCCATCGGTTCCCAGCCATTCTCTTCGACGGCCGCTTCGCTGGCGAGGACGAGCGCGCCGGCCCCATCGACGATGCCCGAGGAGTTGCCCGCGTGGAGCACGCCGTTGCCTTCGCCGCGGAAGGAGAGCGGAAGCTCGCCGAGCGTCTCGCGGTCGGTGCCCGGTCGCGGATGGCCATCCTTCTCGACGATGATGGGTTCGCCGTCGAGTTCGGTCTCGACGGGAGCGATTTGGGAGTCGTATCGACCCTCGTCCCACGCCTCTCCCCAGCGCTGCTGGGAATCGACGCCGAGTTGGTCGACCTCCTCGCGGGTCATGTCGTACCCTTCGGCGATGCGCTCGGCTCCCTCGCCCTGCGTGGTGAGTTCCTCGAAATGCTCGAAGTAGGTGTCGGTGAGGCTATTCCCATCCGAGCCCATCGGTACCCGGCTCATGTGCTCGACGCCGCCGGCGACCACGACGTCTTGGGTCCCCGACTGGACCTGTGCGGCGGCGAAATTGATTGCCTGCTGGCCCGACCCGCACATCCGGTTCAACTGCACGCCCGGTACGCCATCGCCCCAGCCAGCGACCATCGGCGCGAGCCGCGCGATGTTCATCCCCTGCTCGTCGACCGGCGTCACACAGCCATACACCACGTCCTCCACGATTTCGGGGTCGAACCCGACCCGCTCTTCGAGCGCTTTCAGCGGTTCGGCCGCGAGGTCCTGTGGGTGGGTGTCGCGGAACTGGCCATCGCGCTTGCCAAAGGGTGTCCGAACTGCGTCGACGATGTACGCATCTCGCATGCCCGGTCTAGCATGGTTGCCCGTAAGTAGGTTGGCCCGTGTGGACGCGGTACATGAATACTCGAAACAACGGCCGTGGTGGGATGCAAACGGTGCAGACGGCCGCTCAGACGTGTGGTTTCGCCATCAGTGCGTCGCGGGGCTGCTCGTCGAGCCAGTCGAGTAGTTGTACTAGTTGGTCGGTGGCGGCCTCGAACAGCTGCTCGCCTTTCGTGGCGGTGGCGTCGGTCTGGTCGCCGAGCACCCCGTTGTCGGTGTTGTCGATGGAGTCGTAGAACGTTCGCGCGCCGTGGACCGCCATCTCGTCCTCGTCGAACTCGACGAGCCCGCCGTCGCGGGCGGCTTCCAACTCCTCGTCACGAACGAGGTCGGGCGCGATGTGTTGAATCATGGCCGTCTCCTTGGGGCCGCCGTGGGGACCGTTCGTTGCGAACAGCTCGTCGACGAGGTCGGGAATCGAATCGTTCCACATCCACTCGATGGCGTAGGCCTCGTCCGCATCGCGTAGGCGACGACCCACCTCCCGGAGGTGGACGACGTTGCCGCCGTGGGCGTTGACGAAGACGATTCTATCGATACCGTGGTAGGTGAGGTTGCGCGCGAGGCTTGCCATGTAGTCCCGGAAGGCCGGCGGGTCGACCCACATCGTGCCGTTGAACTGGCGGTGATGGGGGCTGACGCCGACGTTCACCGTGGGCGTACAAAGCACGTCCGCCCGGTCGGTGGCCTCGCGCGCGAGCGATTCGGCGATGAGATGGTCGGTCGCCAGCGGGAGGTGGGGGCCGTGCTGTTCGGTCGAACCCACGGGCACGACCGCGAGCGACCCCATCCCATCTAGCTCCGGCCACGCCCGATCCGCGAGATACATACCCGCGGTCCGTCGGGTCACGGGATAACGGTGTCTTCTCAGGGGCGAACGGGAACACCCTTCCATACGACCCCTTTCCTCGGTGTATGGACCCGCTCGCCCTCCGGGAGGAGATACCGGTCCTCGACGAGGTCACCTACCTGAACACGGGTGCTGCAAGCCCAGCACCGAGAAGCGTCGTCGAGGCTGCCATCGAGGAAATCGAACGCCAGCAGTACGTCGCCCCCGGCGGCGAGGGGGCCTATCCAGCCCTATTTGAATGCTTCGAGGACACCCGCGAGCGTGTCGCCGACTTTCTGGGCGCTGGAACCGACGAAATCGCGCTGACGAACAGTACCGCCGACGGCATCGGCCGCATCGCAACCGCGCTGCCGTGGGAGGAAGGTGACGTGGTCGTCCGCACTGACTGCGAGCACTCGGCAGGCATCTTGCCGTGGAAGCGACTGCGCGACGTGTACGGGGTCGAGGTGCGGGTGCTCGAAACCGATGGCGGCCGCATCGACCGCGACAGAGCAATCGAAGTGCTCTCCGGGGCGGACCTGCTCTGTCTGAGTTCCATCACGTGGAACTATGGCACTCGCTTTCCTATCCGGGACCTCACCGACATCGCTCACGACGCTGGCGCGCGCGTGCTCGTCGATGCCGTCCAGTCGCCCGGACAGGCCGCCATCGATGTCAGCGAGTGGGGCGCTGATTTCGCTGTCGGCGCGGGTCATAAATGGATGTGTGGGCCGTGGGGTGCCGGTTTCCTCTACGTGAGCGAGGCGGCGACTGCCGCGCTCGACCCCGACCGAGTTGGCTACCGGAGCGTGACCGACCCGAACGCCGACGACTACGCGTTCGCGGCGGGCGCGAAACGCCTCGAAGTCGGCACGACCTCGCCCGCGCCGTATGCGGGGCTACAGGCGGCCATCGACTGCATCGAGTCCATCGGTATCGACACCATCGAGGGGCGCATCGAGCGGCTCACCGACCGGCTCAAAGCAGGCATCGACGACGGTCGACTGTTGAGTCCGCGGGAATACGAATCCGGGCTGGTCACGATTGCGGCCGACGACCCCGAAGCCACCGTTTCGCGCCTTTCCGAGGAGGGCATCATAATCCGCTCGCTGCCGTCGCCGGCGTCCGTCCGGGCCTCCGTGCATGCGTTCAACGCCGCCGAGGACATCGATGCGCTCTGTGAAGCACTCTGATATGCCGCCGGCGGAGGACGGTAGCACTAAAAGGTTCGGCCGCAACGACTCACCCATGGACGTTCCACAGCTGACGACGGTCGATGGGGCCTATCAGTATCTGATGGCGACTCTGCTGGTACTCGTGGTGCTGTTCGCGCTGCTGTTCGGCGGGATGTATCTCGGCTTTCTCACCTTCTGAGGTCCGCAGCGATACGCGGTCAGCCCGCGTCGGTCTCGCGCAGGCGAACGCCCTTGCCGGCGAGATGACGCAACTGGTTTCTGGCGAACTCCTCCTCGCGGGTGCCGCGCGTGGCGAGCACGTAGACCTGTGAGTTGCCCGTCGGGCGCATCGTTCGGCCGGCGCGCTGGGAGCCCTGCCGGCGCGAGCCACCGAGTCCGGAAGCGACGATGGCGACCTCCGCGCTCGGCAGGTCGATACCCTCGTCGCCGACCCGCGAGACGATGAGTCTAGTTCGCTCCCCGCGCCGGAACTCGTCGAACAGCCGCTCGCGCTCGGCGTATCGCGTCTCGCCGCTGATGAACGGAATGTCGAGTTCGTCAGCGTACTCCCTGCCTTGGTCGAGCCACTCGACGAACACGAGGGCCTTCGCCTCGATATGCTCGTCGAGCAACGAGCGCACGACATCGAGTTTTGCGGGATTCGTGCCGGCCACTTGGCGGCGCTCGTAGCCCTCGACGCTCGCGTACTCGGTGCTGTCGGCCTCCGAGCGCCACGGCACGTACCGCAGTTCGATTTCGGGTTCGGCGACGAAGCCCGCCTCGAACAGTTTCGCCCAGTCCGTCCCGATGGGCGGGCCGATGAGCGTGAATATCTCGCCCTCCTTGTCGTCTTCTCTAATCGGTGTCGCCGACAGCCCGAGGCGGTGTTTGGCTTGCAGGTCGGCGCTGCGCCGATAGATGGCCGCCGGGACGTGATGAACCTCGTCGTAGATGATAAGCCCCCAGCGGCGCTCGTCGAACAGTTTGCGGTGGCGGTCCATTCCCGCCGTTCGGTAGGTGGCGATGGTTACCGGCCGAATCGACTTCTCGCCGCCGTGGTATTCGCCGACCTGCTCGGGGTCGAGTGAGGTGTTTTCGAGCAGCTGCTCGCGCCACTGACCCGCAAGCTCGCGACTCGGTGCGAGAATCAGCGATTCGCCACCGACCTCGGCCATCGCGCCGATGGCCGCAACCGTCTTGCCACTGCCCGGTGGCCCGACGAGCACGCCAGCTCCCGAGTCGAGAAATCGGTCGAGCCAGTCCTCTTGGTACTCGCGCAGGTCGAGACGGAGGTCGATGTCGAGGTCCGCACCGCCTTCGAGGTCGCGCTGGTCCTGTACCGGATAGCCGGCCTCGTAGAGCGTGCGCTTAATCGCACCCTCTTTCCCCTCGACCACCCAGCTCTCGGTGTCGGAAATCGGCCCGTGGAGCTGCTCTTCGTCGAGCTTCTGGCGAGCGACGTTGCCCATGAGTTCGGGACTCTCGGCTTCCAGCACCGTGTAGCCGTCGGCGTGGGTCGTCAGCGCGAACCTCCGGGCGCGCGTCCACTGGCGTTCGACCCATTCTTCGAGTTCGGGCGTCTCCCCCAGCACGTCACGCATCGTGCCGACGAGATCGCCGATGTGGTCGTAGGGTGCCCACCAGACGTCCTCCTCGCGGATTTCGTAGATGTAGGCCTCGTCCGAGGAGTCGACGAGATGGGCGAACTGGGTGAGCTGGGCGCGGGTGAACTGCTCGGGCCGTTCGACGACGAGCTCGCGGCGCTCGGGAAAGGGAATGATATGCTCGGGGTCCACGAACTCGGCGAACTCCCGGGGATACCAGACCACGGGGTCGTCGCTCACGTCCATGCGGCCGAGTTTGCCGGATTCGGACAGCGAATCCAGCGCGTCGCTCGCTTCGGTCTGGGTGCAATCGAGGACGCGCGCCACCGCGCTCGCGGTCGCCACGGGGTCGCCGAGTTCTTCGAGCGCCGCCCGGAATGCAGCGGCCGTGATGGCGCTTTCACCTTCCGGCGACTGCTCGCTCGCGTTCGGGTTCGTCACTACCCATCGATAGCGCCCTGTGGACAAACGACTTGCGTCTCGCTTGCCGGGACCGTCTACCCTTCAAGCGGCTCGATGAGTTCGACCACGTGTCCGTCGGGGTCCTCGACGAACGCCGTCCGTGCGCCGGCGGCCGGCTGGTCGGCCGGCTCCTGCACCACGCCGTAGTGGTCGATTGCCTCGAAGGCTTCGTCGATGTTCTCGACGCTCACGGCGAGGTGGTCCCACGCCGTGCCCTGCTCGAAATCACTCTGGCCCTCGGTATCGGTGAGTTGGAGCTCGACGCCGTTGTCCGCAGCGACGTACTGGTGGAGCGTTTCCCCGTCCTCGCTCTCGAACGACCACGACTCGGCGAGATCGAGCTCCTCGGTGTAGAAGGCGAGCGAGCGCTCGACGTCCGCGACGTTGAGACAGGTGTGAAGCAGGTCCATGAACCGGAGTGCGGTCCGACGCGGATAAATCGGGCGGTCGTGTCTCTGTGGCTCGGCGGATTTCACACCGGGGTGAACGTTTATCCGTGACCCGCGCGGTCTATCATCATGGACGATGTTTTCGTCGGACAGCTGATGTCCTCGGACCTGTACACCGTAACCCCGGAGACGCTCGTCGCCGACGCGGCGGAGCTGATGCTCGATAACGACATCGGCTCGGTCGTGGTGGTCGAAGACGGCGAGCTACGGGGCATCCTCACGCGAACGGATTTCGTCGATATCGTCGCCAAGAGCCGCCCGAAAGCCGAAACGCCGGTTGCCGATTACATGAGCACCGACATCGTCACGGCGGCCGCACAGGACCCGATCCGCGACGTCGCCGACGCGATGACCGAGCACGGCTTCCACCACATGCCGGTCGTCAGCGACGAGGGTGTCATCGGCATGATAACCTCCTCGGACCTCGCGGCGTATCTCTCGGGCGTCCAGACGCCGAGTCCCTCCTGAGCACAAAAACGCCCGCGCATTCGACGGGATACAGTTATGACCTGCCCCTGTGAGTCACTTTCTGACAGGGATTCGTACCATGATGGACGACGAACACACCCGGCGAAAAGATACTCGAGCGGGTGGACATGACTGAACGGATAGATGCGGGCAACGCCGACCTCGGTGTGCGTGAAAGCGACGACGGGCTGGTGGTTCGGGCGACCATCGACCGACCCGACGAGCGCAACGCACTGAACGAGAACGTCATTCAGGGGCTGCTCGATGTGCTCGCGGCCGCCGATAGCGGTTCGACGAGAGTAGTCGTCATCCGCGGCGCGGGCGGAACCTTCTGCTCCGGTGGTGACCTCAAAAGTATGGCCGCGAACTTCGGCGAGGGACCACAGGCCTACCGCGAGGGGTTCTCCGGGCTTTCGAGACTGATGGAGCGGCTGGTCGAGACGCGCGCGCTGACCGTGGCGGCCGTCGAGGGCTACTGTCTCGCGGGCGGGATGGGGCTTGCGGCGGCGTGTGACATGCTTCTCGCGAGCGAGGCGGCGACCTTCGGTACACCGGAGGTCGATATCGGACTCTTCCCCGCGCAGGCCTTGGTGCCCATCATGCGCACCGTCACTGAAAAACGTGGGCTCAAACTCCTCTTTACCGGTGAACACATCGACGCCGCGAGCGCCCACGAGATGGGACTGACGACCGACGTGGTTCCAGAGGGCGACTTCGAGACCGAACTCAACGACCTCGTCGAGGACCTCGCAACTTCCTCGCCGGTGATGATAGAAATGGGCAAACGGGCCTACTACACCCAGCGCGACATGGGCTTCGGCGAGGCGCTGTCCTACATGCGCGAAGTCATCGCGCTCATCGCCATGAGTGAGGACACCGAAGAGGGAATCAACGCCTTTCTGATGGACGAAGAACCCGAATGGAGCGGACGATGACGATACGAGAACAAGAATCAGTCAAGGGCAACGACCCCGACAAAGCGATCATCTCGGCAGCACTGACGGGCGCGCTTACCACCCGCGACCAGTGTGAGGCGATTCCCTATACTCCTGTGGAGATCGCCGAAGATGCGGCCGAAGCACGGGAACACGGCGCGGCCATCGCCCACATCCACGCCCGTACCGATAACGGGAGTCCGACCTACGAGACCGACATCTATGGGGAGATCTACGACGAGGTCCGCGACCGCACCGACATCGTCATCAACTTCTCGACGGGTGCGCTCCACGCGCCGCCCGAAGAGCGTATCGAATACGTCAGGGAGGTTCAGCCCGACATCGCGGCGCTCAACATGGGGTCGATGAACTACGCGAAATACTCCGACTCGCGCGAGGAGTTCGTCTTCGACATGGTGTTCGAGAACTCCTTCGACGAGATTCGCCAGTTCGTGACCGCGATGGAGGATGCGGGGGTTCGGCCCGAACTCGAATGCTTCGACACCGGCCACATCGGGAATACCCGGCCGCTGCTGAAGGAAGGAGAACTCACTCATCCCTTGCAGTTCAGCCTCATCATGGGCGTTCTCGGCGGGATTCCGGCCACCGTCGAGAATCTCGCCCACCAAGTTCGTCAGTTGCCCGACAGCGCGAACTGGCAGGTCATCGGTATCAGCAGAGACCAGTGGCCGCTGGTGGCGGGTGCGCTCTCGATGGGCGGCAACGTTCGGGTCGGTCTCGAAGACAACTTCTATCTTCCGAACGGCGAGATGGCAACGAACTCCGAACTCGTCGGGAAAGCCGCCGAACTCACTCGTACTGTGGGCCGCGAACCCGCGACGCCAGAGGAGGCACGCGACATCATGGGGTTGGAGTGAATGGCGGGACTCGGCGAGACGCCACCCGCCGACGAACTGTTCGCCGATGACCTCTTCGACGGCGAGGTCGCGCTCGTGACCGGCGGCGGTACGGGCATCGGCAAAGCAATCGCGCTTGCCTTTGCCGACTGCGGTGCAAACGTCGCCATCGCCAGCCGCGACATGGACCACCTCGAACCCGTGGCCGAAGAAATTGAAGATCGCGGCGCGCGGGCGTGTGCGACCACGGTCGATGTCCGAGAGTACGAAGCGGTCGAGGCGATGGTCGACACAGTTGTGGAGGAACTCGGCGGTATCGACATCTTGGTGAACAACGCAGGTGCGAACTTCCTCACGCCCACCGAGTCGCTCACACCGAACGGCTGGCGCGCGGTCGTGGGCACCATCCTCGACGGGACGGCCTACTGTACGATGGCCGTCGGCGAGCACATGC
>CAZJHA010000092.1:0-8103 GCA_964545755.1 uncultured Halobacteriales archaeon
CGCTCAGGCGTGGCGCGGGCGGCGAAATCAACGACGAGGCCGTCTCGCAGGGACCCATCGACCTCGGGGCGGTAGCGGTCACCGACGCCTACGACCTCGACGCCGAGTGGGTGATCCACGCCGCCGCGATGCCTCACTATGGGGATGGCCAAGCGACCGCCGAGAGCATCCGCGCGGCGACGCGGAACAGCCTCGCACGCGCCGACAACCTCGGCTGTGAATCGCTCGTGCTGCCGGCACTCGGCTGTGGTGTCGCCGGGTTCGACCTTCGAGAGGGTGCGCGACTCATCTGTGAGGAACTCACAGCGTACGAGCCGGAATCGTTGACCGACGTGCACCTCATCGGCTACGGCGAGGACGAAGTCGAAAGTATCCGTGCGGCGGCCGCGGACGTCCGGGACGGTCAGTAGGGAGTCACACCTCACCAAGGCGGCCAAGCGCGGATGCCCTTCCTCAACGAGCGCGGACGTTCCGACTGCGTCGGAACGGAGCGCGAAGTAGGGAGGGGAGGAGCGCGCTGTGAGCTTCCGCATCCGCCGAAACCGAAAGACTTAGCCCGTCTGTACCCCTTCTTTCGGGTACTGCTGTCCTCGCACAAGTCGGGGTCAGTAGGAGCCACCGTAGTGAGGCTCCTGCGGTGCGAGGCCGTTCGACCTCGCACCCTGAACTCGGGAACGACGACCGCGAACGGTTCGACTCCCGTTCCCAATATTGGGATAGAGCGCGAGAACACCGGGAATTAAATCGGCGGGACAATCCTCGTCTCCGGTTAGAGACGGACCCCAAAGGGTCCGTCGCCGGAGGAAGGACGGTAATAGGAAGCCGGGCCGCGTCCATGCACGGGGATCGGGGCACAATGGCAGTGCGGCAAAAGCCCCGCCCTCAAGGAGTGAGCGACTCCCGCAAGGGAGAAGCGAGCGAGTAGGGCGGGGTACATTACAGTCACGACACCGGGCCAGCTGTCGCTAGCGGGAAACGGGCCATCGCTTCGTGATGGGAGGGGTGAAAAAATCACTCCACAGCGTGCCTGTTCCGAACGCTCGCCTCCGGTAGATTAATGCCGCCGGAGCCGACTCGATACTGCATGGCAAAAACTGACGGTAACCGCGACTCGAAGACGACTGCCACGGACGCCTCTCGGCGAACGTTCCTGCGGACGGCGGGCGCGCTCGGCGTCGTCGGCGCGACCGGTCTCGCCGGCTGTTCCGGTGGCGGCGGTGGCGGGAATGGCTCCGGCGGCAACGGTACGAGCGGCGGTGGCGGCGGCACGAGCGGTGGTGGCGGCGGAGACGGTGGGAACGGCTCCGGGTCCGGCGGCGGGGGCGGTGCCAACAACCTCGTCTGGGACGCCGGCGGCACCGGCGGGACCTACTACCCGCTCTCGAACGAGATCAAACAGGTCGTCCAATCGGAGACCGACTTCAGCCTGCAAGTGCGCTCGACGGGCGCGTCGGTCGAAAACGTCGGCAGTCTCGCCGACGGCTCGGCCGACTTCGCGTTGATTCAAAACGACATTGCCTCCTTTGCGAAAAACGGCACGGGTATCGACGCCTTCGAGGGCAACGCGATCAGCAGCCTGCGCGGCGTCGGCACGCTCTACCCCGAGACGATCACCATCGTCACACCCGGCAACAGTGACATCCAGGAAGTGGGTGATCTGAGCGGTGCGACCATCAACACCGGCGACCTCGGCAGCGGGACGCAGGTCGATGCGCAGACGATTCTCGAAGCGGTGGGTGTGTCGGATTACACCGAGCAAAATACCGACTTCTCGCAAGCCGCCGAACAGATCCAGAACGGCGACATCGACGCCGCGTTCGTCGTCGGCGGCTGGCCGGTCGGCGCAATCGCCGAGCTCGCCGAGACGAGTTCCATCGGCATCGTCGCCATCGACGGTCAGGAGCGCCAGCAGGTCAAACAGGCCGCGAGCTTCTTCGCCAACGATACGATTCCCGGCGGCACGTATCAGGGCGTCAGCGAGGCCAAACCCACCGTTGCAGTGCAGGCGATGATCGCCACGACGACGCAGGTCCCCGAAGACACCGTCCAAACCGTGACGGCGGCCATCTTCGATAACGTCTCCGACCTGACCATCAAGACCGAGTTCATCACCGCCGGCTCCGCCCAAGAGGGGATGTCCATCGAACTCCACCCCGGCGCGGCGGCGTACTTCGACTCGGCGGGTGGCTCGGGCAACGCGACCGGGACGAGCGCCGCGACGACGGGCGGCTCCGGTAGCGGGACCGATGAGGGAATGGGAACCGAGGCCGGGACCGCGATGGGAAGCGAGACCACCTCGTCCTAACGCGCCGTTCGGCCGCGAATCTCGCACCGACCATCGAACGACGGAGATGACCGACCCCGATTATCGATGAGAGACCGACCACAACGGGCCGTTCGTGTGCTTGTCGTGGTGATGGCCGTCGGGCTGGCCGTCACTGCCGTCGCCGCAGCGACGCCGGCCGGCAGCGCGCTCGTCGTCGAGGACGCCAGCAGTGGCGAACAGTTGCTCGCAACGCCAGTTTCGAACGGAACGCCGGTCGTGCTGACCTACACCCATAGCGTCGAGAAGACGCCCGTCCACGACGTCTACGTCGTCCGGAACGGCTCGCTCGTGATGACGCGCATGGAGTTTCAGTCGTACGGCTGGGGATTGCCCGCGCGCGCGAACATTTCCCGCGAGAACGGTTCGTTCACGTTCGACCCGCAGGGGAGCTACGAGGAGCTGTACGTCAAACCGGGTCGGACCGCCGACCACCGGCTTCGGGTCGGTAATCGCAGCTACGACCTCGTGGCGCTCTCGAACGCCGAGGGCGTCCGTCTACACATCACCGAACGCTCGGTTTTGAACACGACACTCGATACTCTCGACTAATGAGCACTGATACATCCGACGACACAGCAGGCGTCACAGGGGAGCAGACCACCGAGGACACCGACGAACTCATCGACGAACTCGAACGGCGGCGCTCGCTCCGTGGGGTGGGGGCACTGGCGGTCATCGTCATCGCGGTCGCGTTCTCGGCGTTTCAGCTATGGCTGGCCGCCCGCGGGTTCATCTTCCGGTTTTCGCTCCCGCTCTATGGCGAGGTCAACCTCGGCGCGCTCCAGTCCCTGCAGGTGAACAGCATCCACGTCACGTTCGGACTCCTCCTGACGTTCCTGCTCTTTCCGGCGACACAGGGCGATGGCTTCTTCTCGCGGCGGCTGGCGCGGGTCGTGCCGGCCCTCGAAGACCGGCTCGGAGAGTCGAACCCGGTGACACGCGCTGGGCGCGGCGTTCGCGGTGTGGTTCGCTGGCTGCTGCTCGACCCCGACCGCGATCGCGTCACGCCCATCGATATCGTTCTGATGGTCGTGGCGATACTGAGCACGCTCTATATCCTGCTGGACTTCGAGGAAGTCCAGCTGCTGCGCTCGCTCGGTCTCGATTCCGGTCGGACGACCGCCGAGGTGCTGCCGATACTTTCCGCTCCCGTCCAGGCATTCTCAACGCTTGGACTTCCGCTCGACGAGGCCTCATATGCGTTCGTCCTCGGCACGCTCGGCGTGTTGCTCGTGCTCGAGGCGACCCGGCGCACGCTCGGATTTTATCTCATGGCCATCGTCGCGCTGTTCATCGTCTACGCACGCTTTGGCTACCTGATTCCGCCCGATGCTCCCTTCGTCGGTGTGCTCGACATCCCCCAAAGCGAGTGGAGTTCCATCATCCAGAACCTCTGGTACAACACCGCAAACGGCGTCTTCGGCGTCCCGGTGCGGGTGAGCGTGCAGTTCATCTACATCTTCATCCTCTTCGGGGCCTTCCTTGAGATGAGCGGCGCGGGCCAGTGGTTCATCGATCTGGCCTACGCCGCAACGGGGCGACGGAAGGGCGGCCCGGCGAAGGCGTCGATCCTCGCCTCGGGCTTCATGGGAACGATTTCGGGGTCGTCGATTGCCAACACCGTCACCACGGGGGCGTTCACGATTCCACTGATGAAGAAGACGGGCTATCGCTCGGAGTTCGCCGGCGCGGTCGAGGCCTCCGCGTCCTCCGGCGGACAGATTCTCCCGCCGGTGATGGGTGCGGCGGCCTTCCTCATCGTTGAGTACACGGGGACGCCCTTTGCGAACGTCATCGTCGCGGCGGCGATTCCCGCAATCGTCTTCTTCTTCGGCGTCTGGGTGATGGTCCACCTCGAAGCCTCGCGGGCGGGCATCGGCGGCGTCGACCCCGCCGACCTCGTCGCGTTTCGCTCGCATCTGCGGACCGGCTGGTTCTACCTCGTGCCCATCCTCCTCCTGCTGTACTACCTCATCGTCGCCCGGTTGACGGTCGCGCGCTCGGCGTGGTACACGGTGCTGGCCATCGTCGCGCTCATCGCGTTCGTCGCGGCCTACAACGAGCGTACACGCTGGCCGCTGGTCGGCGTCATCGGGACGATTGCGCTCGCGGAGTTCCTCGCCCACCTCGTCGCCGGCGTCGGCGTGATTGCGGCGCTTACCGGTGCGGGCGGGGCGGGGATGGCCCCCGGTGCGGCCGCGACGGCAGTCGTGGGGTCGATAGGCTGGCTCGTCATCGCGGTGAGTCTCCTCACGCTGGCTGTCCGTCCACACGACGAGTCGCCGCTGCTGAACTACGACGACCAGGTCGACGACGCCGTCGGCACCATAACTGAGGCACTCGACCGACCACGGCTCGCGGACAACCGGGCGGTCGGCTTCCTCGGGTTCATCGAGAAGTCGATGGAGTCGGGTGCGCGCACCGCTACTCCTGTCGTCATCGCGGTCGCCGCCGCCGGTATCATCCCCGGCGTCATCAGCACTACGGGGTTGGGACCAAATCTGACGACGCTGATTCTCAACGTCGCGGGCGGCTCGCTCGTCCTGCTCCTGATCATCACCGCTATCTCCTCGATCATTCTCGGGATGGGAATGCCCACCACTGTCACGTACATCATCCTCGTCTCGCTGCTCGGTCCGGCCATCGCCCAGTTCGAGGTGCCGCTGCTGGCCGCGCACCTGTTCATCCTCTACTTCGGCGTCATCGCCGACATCACGCCGCCAGTAGCGGTCGCGGCGTATGCGGCCTCCGGTGTGGCGAAATCCGACCCGTTCCAGACCGGCGTGGAGGCCTTCTCGCTGTCGCTCAACAAGGCCATCGTGCCCTTCGCGTTCGTGTTGGTGCCGGGTATCGTACTGTTGCGGCGGCTGCCGAACGCCGATGCGCTGCCCACCGACGAGAAGACCTATCGCGTCATCAATTTCGCCGACATCGTCGATGTCGGATACTTCGTGCCCGAAGTGTTGATTCCGGTTGCGGGCGTGTTCCTCGGGGTCGTCGCACTCGGCGCGACGGTCATCGGCTTCCTCTATAGTCCTGTGTCGTGGTCCGAGCGGGCCGCGTTCGCACTCGCGGCTCTCCTGTTGATGGCCCCCGGACTGCTGTTCAACAGCGTCGAGAGTCTTCTCACGGCGCTCGGGATGGCCGTCTCGTTCAACGCGCTCACTTTCGACCTCGCGCTGCGCGCGGTCGGTGGGGCGCTGTTCGCCGCGCTCGCGCTCGCCAATCGGCGGCGGATGGGTCACGAGAGCCAGCCGACCGACGGCAGCGAGACGGCGGCCGACGCCTAGTCGACCGCGAACGGACTCGGTGTTTCTTTCCAGTTCCATCCTGGGAGCCGCGTCTGAAAGCCCGCCGCCAGCGCCGCGAGCGCGTCGTCCGCGCCGGCAGGACCCTCGGTGTGGGTGGTGACGTCGGCGTAGTGGAAGGTCGCCTCGCCGAGCAGCCTGAGTGGCTGGGGTCCGGCGATCATTCCGGCGAGTTCGCGGCCGAGCAGCTCGTCGACGACGAAACCGGGATAGTCGTCCTCGACATCGAGGTCGTCGAGGAGGTCGAGCAGCGCGGCGACGTTGACCGCGCGGTCGCCATCGGCGAAGACGGTATCCACCTCGTTGCGATACTCTGTGACGGTGACGCTCGCCACCTCGGTGTCGAAGGCATCACCGAGGTCGGCACGAACCTCGTTGATGAGCGAGACCACAGTCGGGGCGCGTTCGATGGCTCGTTCGTGGGCTGCGTCTACGGTCTCCGGTGTCACTCGCATGGTTGGTCGACGGTGGCGAGCGGGTTACGGCTTTGCGAAAGGTTTTATAATCGCCATCCTATACTTCGAGACACGCACGGGTTTTCCGGGCTCTCAGTGCCGAACGCGGGGTCCGAACCCGAAACCCCGATGGGTCGAAACCCTCCAGAGCGCACCGCATAGGATACGCGCCACTTCAACGACGGCGAACGGCGAAACGTTGCCGACTGGCGGTCGCTCGGGTCCCTCGGGTACCCATCTCACATGGACCGAGTCTCAGTATGAGCACGGTAGATAAGCAACTCGACGAGATAGCATCGACGATAACGGACGAACTGCCGGACGACATTTCAGTGTCGGACGTGACCTACGAAGGACCGGAGCTGGTCATCTACACGCGCGACCCGAAGAAGTTCGCGCGCAACGGAAATCTCATCCGTGACCTCGCCGGCCAGCTCAGAAAGCGCATTACGGTGCGCCCGGAACCCGACGCGCTTACGCCGCCCGAGAGCGCCCGCGAGACGGTACGGTCGGTGATTCCCGACGCAGCGGACGTCTCGAACGTCGACTTCCACGAGGACACCGGTGAAGTCGTCATCGAGGCCGCGAAACCGGGCATGGTCATCGGCCGGCACGGCTCCACCCTCCGGGAGATCACCCAAGAGGTCGGCTGGACGCCCGAGGTCGTCCGCACGCCGCCCATCGAGTCCTCCACAGTTTCGAACGTCAGGAACTTCCTTAAACAGGAGCGCGAGGAGCGCCGGGACATTCTGGAGCGGGTGGGCCGCCAGATTCACCGCGAGGAGATGTCCGACGACCAGTGGGTGCGCATCACCACGCTGGGCTGCTGTCGGGAAGTGGGGCGAGCGAGCTTCATCCTCTCGACGCCCGAGACCAGGATTCTCATCGACTGTGGCGACAAACCCGGCTCCGACGATGCACCGTACTTACAGGTTCCCGAGGCCAACCCCCTGAACTCGATCGATGCCGTCGTCCTCACTCACGCCCACCTCGACCACTCGGCGCTCATCCCACTATTGTTCAAATACGGCTACGACGGACCCATCTACACCACCGAACCCACCCGCGACCTGATGGGGCTGCTCCAGCTGGATTACCTCGATGTCGCGGCCAAGGAGGGTCGAAGCCCGCCCTACGAGAGTTCGATGGTGCGCGAGGCGGTCAAACACACGATTCCCGTCGAATACGGCGACGTGACCGACATCGCTCCCGACGTGAAACTCACGCTGCACAACGCCGGGCACATTCTGGGGAGTTCGCTCGCACACTTCCACATCGGCGAGGGCCACTACAACGTCGCCTTCTCGGGCGATATCCACTACGACGACACTCGACTGTTCAACGGCGCTGTCAACGACTTCCCCCGTGTGGAGACGCTCGTGATGGAGTCCACCTATGGCGGGCGCAACGACTACAAGACCGACCAGGAGGACTCCGAGGAGCGCCTCATCGAGGTCATCAACGAGACCGTCGAGCGCGACGGGAAGGTCCTGATTCCCTCCTTCGCCGTGGGGCGTTCACAGGAGATCATGCTCGTCCTCGAAGAGGCGATGCGCAACGGGAAGATTCCGGAGATGCCGGTCCACCTCGACGGGATGATATGGGAGGCGACGGCAATCCACTCGACCTATCCCGAGTACCTCCGCGACGACCTTCGGGACCGCATCTTCCACGACGACGAGAACCCCTTCCTCGCGCCGCAGTTCAACCACATCGACGAGGGCGAGGACGAACGCGAGGCAATCGCCGCCAGTGACCCATCGATAATCCTCTCGACCTCTGGGATGGTCACCGGTGGCCCCATCATGTCGTGGCTCGAACACCTCGGCGGCGACCCCGACACTACGATGACCTTCGTCGGCTATCAGGCCCAAGGGACCCTTGGGAGGCGCATCCAGAACGGCTGGGACGAGATTCCGATGAACGGCGGGCGCGGGCGCTCTGGCACGCTGAACCTCGAACTCGACGTCGAGACCGTCGATGGGTTCTCCGGCCACGCCGATCGACAGGGGTT
>CAZJHA010000093.1:0-8088 GCA_964545755.1 uncultured Halobacteriales archaeon
CGGCGACGCGCTCGGCGTCCGTGTCGACGACCGCGATGTCGTGGCTCTCGGCGAGGTCCTCGGCGATGTACGTGCCGACATCGCCCGCGCCGACGATGACTACCCGCATCGGCGAATCCTCCTCATGGCCGGCGTTCCGACGGGTATCAGTAAGTGCGTTGTGGTCGCCCGAAAATCGTGTTCTCAGTGGGAAATCCTGGACAGAAACCCAAACTGGAGGCGGTGGCGCGCGGTGAATCCGGCCGCAGGCCGGAGAGCGCGAGGGACGAGTGAGCGACGAGAGCGAACGAACGTAGCAAGAGAATCTAGTACAGCGACAGATCACCGGTGACGCGGTCGACGCTTTCCTCGGGACCGGGCCCGACGGCGAGCGCCGTCACCGTGCCAGGGTCGAGCTGTGTGTGGCCCGCATCACGGACGATAGCGTGGGAGAGACCCTCGCGCTCGGCGCGGTCGGCGAGGGAGAACAGAGTGCTCTCGGAGTCGCCTTTGAGGACGACTTTCTTCTGGCCCGACCCCTTCCACTCGGTTCGCGTGCGCGAGTCGGTGTCCTTGTAGGCCGACAGCGAGGCATGGGCGACCTGTGCGGCGAGTTTGCCCCGCCCCATCCCGATGTCGGTGCGCGCGACGATGGCCTGTTTCATGCCCGAGTGCGGTCTGGCGTGGATAAATGGTTGGCTACTCCGCTGGCGCGCCCGGGATTCACGGGACGGCCTACTCGCTTTCCAACCCGAACTCCTCGGCGAGCTGTTCGACCATTCGCTCTTGAGAGATGTTGCCCTTCACGTCCGTCTCCGCAGCCAGCGACTGCAATTCTCGATACGAGAGTTCCTCCAACTCCTCACGACTCTCCGGCGTTCCGTCCGGTTCAGCGTCCTCGTCCGTCGATTCGTCGTCTTCCTCGCCGGCGGATTCGTCGGACGGCTCCGCCGTCGTGTCGAGTCCCGTGGCGAGTTTACGCCCGAGTACCGCACCCATCTCGCGCCCGGCAGCCGCGCCGAACGCGCCGAGCAGCGATTCGAGTTTTACTTGCCTGAGCAGGTCCCGCAGGTCAACCTGCTGGAGCAGTTCCTCGACGTTGACCTCTTCGAGTAGCTCCGCCGTATCGACGCCCTTGGACGTGGATTCCTCACTCATGATTGCTGTGTTCGCCGAGTGTCGGGTTTGATGTGACTGCTCTCCCTCACCGTCCGTGTCACGGGTCTCGTGCGTTCGCTCACGGTGTTAGCTCCCCGACGGTTCGTCATTATCGGAATCGTTACCGAGCGCCCCGGTAATCATCTCACCGAGCCGCCGACCCAGAATCTCACCGAGCTGCTGGCCCGCCGTGCTCGACGACGACTCGTCCGCTTCCTCTCCCTCGGCCACCTCTTCGGCGTCCGGTCCGCCCGACAGTTCGTCCAGTACGCTCGTGGCTGCCCGCGTGAGTCGGTCCGCATCCGGCATCACGCTCGAAACCCGGTTTCCGATACCGGTCGATTGATCCTCTCCGGATTCGCCCTCCTCATCGGAGCCGTCATCTCCTTCGGACTGTTCGCTGTCTTCCCCGTCGCGAAGCCATCTCACTGGTGTCGTCAGTATCCCCCAGACACGGCCTGCGGCGCTCCGTAACGCGTGTATCGGGGAGGTCAACACGCTCCAGATGCCGCTTGCGAGACTCCCGAGTGCACTGAGCGGTGACGTCACCACGTTCCAGACGCGGCGTGCTGCCCCAGCCAGCCAGTCAATCGGCGCACCAAGCGTATTGCCGAGGTTGCCCGCGGCGTTTCGCAGCCAGTCGAGCGGCTTCGTGATGACGTCCCATGCGCGACTCGCCAGACTCCGCAGCGAACTGAGCGGCGACGTCAGCCAACCCAGTAGCTTCGAGACGGAGTTGAGCAACCGATTGAGTATCGCCGACAGCGGGCCGCCGCTGAGCAGGCCCGCGACCGCGGACAGGAGATTGCCGAGTAGTTTTCCACCGCCGGGAATCGCTCGAATATCCAGCACGACCTCGTGTAGGTCGACCTCCAAGCCGAGCAGGTCCAAAAACAGCCCTTCGAGGTCGAGATAGAGAACTGTGGTCCCGCGGTCGGTCCCGTGACTCGCGGATTCGTCCGCCGAGACCTCGCCTTCGGCCTCCTTCGGCCCGCGGCGTCCCTCCTCCTCCTCTTCCTCGTCGGCTTCTTCCCCTCCTTCTTCGACATCGACGGTCAACGTAACGTCCTCGTCCGCGCCGTCGATGTCGACCGTTCGTTCGAGCTGCTCTCCCTCGGCCTCGGCTTCGACGGTGTAGGTGGCGTCTTCCAACGCGAAGGTGGCTTCGCCGCTCGAATCGGTCCCCTGCCGCTCGGGGTCGTCAAGCAACCCCTCGACGATTCCCATGTCGTTGCTCTCGACCGTGAGGTCGGTCTGTGGGAGCGGGTCGCCATCGCTGCTCTCGACGGCGACCGTCAGTTCGTACTGCTCAGGCTCGTCGGCCGCCTCGTCCGTGACGAGGGTGAGTGTGCGTTCTTCGTCGGCACCATCGACGGCGACCTGTTCTTCGGCGCGGTCGCCGTCGGCGTCGGCTTCGACGATGTAATCGCCGTCTTCGAGGCGGAGCGTGACCTCACCGTCGCTGCCGGTTTCCTGCTCCTCGGGACCTTCGAGCCGGCCGCCCTCCATGTCCTCGGCCGTCACGGTAGCGCTTTTGACGTAGCTCCCGTCCTCGTTCTCGACGGTTATCGCCAACTCGTGTGTGCCGTTCTCCCCGCTCTCGTCCGTCTCCTCATCGGGTCCTTCCCCCTCTTCGGGCGCCTCGCTTTCGTCCCGGTCGTTCGACTCCCCCGACGACTCGCCTTGCTCCGAGTCCTGTGTTTCCTCGCTTTCGTCGTCGCCCTCCTCGCTTTCACCACCATCCGTGAGTATCGCGCGCGTCTGTGGTTTCTCGGAGAGCGTTCTGTCGTCTCCGCTATCGGGATTCATTGGTGATACTCTGCTCACCCCTCGTTTAAATAGCTACACCTTGCACATCCCGACCGTGATGGCCACGGAGCCGTCGCTGTGAACGGATGGAATAGATGCGCGACGCTGGCGGCGCGGTTCCAGCGGAGTCTACTGGTCGCTCCGCTCTTCGAGTTCGTCGCTGATTTCCTCGGCCGCCGATTGGAGTTCCTCGTCCGACATCTCGTCGACGTCCGGCGTCTCGTCGTCCGCATCCTCGCTCGCCGCCACTTCGGACGTATCGTCACTATCGCCGTCGCTCTCGGTCATCTGCTGGACCTGCTCGTCGAGTTTCTGTCCGAGGAGTTCGCCGAGCAACCGACCGACCTGTTCGCCGAGTTCGCGCCCGACGGCCTCGAAGCCGCCGTCGCCACCGCCGAGACTGTCGAGCAGCCCATCACTGACTCCGCTCTGGAGGCTCTCGACGAACTCCGACGAATCGCTGCCGGTGTCGTCGTCCGTTCCGTTTCCTGTCGTATCCGATTCCGAAGTACTCATCCGTTGTCTGTTGCGGGCTTCGGTACTTATAGATACGGCAAGCAAACGCACGGCGGTATCGAGCCGAAAACCGTTCGGAACGAGCTATCGAGACACGGTCCCTCAGTTCTCAGCGTTCGAGTCGCCGTCGTCGAGCGCACGCTGGCGCTGTACCCGGTCCCACTCCTCGAAGATGCCGTACTCGGTCATCGTCGCCATGCCGGCGAGCGCCGCCCGGAGTTTCAGCCCTACCAAGGGGATGTCGGCGACTGAGATGATGGCGTCGGCCTCGATGACCGCCCCGTCGCGCAGGATGACGTCGATGAGGTCGACGATGACGTCCTCATCCGCCCGCTTCGGCTCCATCCCCACCCCCGATTTCGGGGACGAACGAGTACGGCGGCCACGGTCCCGTGAATCGCACCTCGACACCCGATTCGGCGGCCACCTCGTCGAGCATATCTCCTATCCCGTCCTCGCGGTCTTCAGCCGCAAGCACGGTGAACCTCGCCTGCGTTTCCATGCCATCATCGGTCTCGGACTCGTCGTCAAGCGTCGTCCGCTCGCCGAGTTCGGTCACCTCGCGCGCGAACTCGGCAAGTCGGTCGCGCAGCGCCGCCGCGCGCTCGGTGCGGCGCTCGCGGCGCAGTTCGCGGAGTCGCTGGTCGTACTGCTTTTCGAGCATGAACGCCGTTCCCGACCCCGCCCCATCGATGTCGGCGGCGAGTTCCCGCAGGCGCTCGTCGCTCGATTCGAGGTCCTCGTCCAGTGCGTCCCCGTCGCGCCGGAGTTCGACGCGATACTCCCAGTGGCCAGCAAGGGTATCGAGGTACTCGGTGAGCGTCTCGCGCTCCTCGTCGACCCACTCGCGCACGCGGTCGTCGGCACCCGTGAGAACGGTGTCGAACTGGAAGGGAATCGGCGTGCCGAACGCCTCACCCGCCGCATCGACGACGCTCTGATGCTGGAGCACCCACTTCCTGAGTTCGTCCATGTCGGCAGTGTCGTACAGCGACTCGCAGTCGTGGACGGCGATACCGATGTCCTCGACCGCGAGCAGCCGAACGGGTTCGTCGTCGACGCCCGCCGCATCGAGTGCGGTCTCGTCGTCGAGGGACACTGCACAGTAGAGATAGCGCCCCTCCTCGAAGTCGGTCTCAGCCATTAGTCGATCACTCCCTGGTCATGGCGGGGTTCGTCGGCGCGCTCGACGAGGTCACGCACCAACCCATCGAGTTCGCCACGGAGGTCGTCGACCGGCTCCTCGATGCTCTCATCCTGCTTGATGCCCTCGATTTCCTCTTCAAGCGCGGCCAACTGCGAGCCGAGGCGCTCGATCTCCTCGTCAGTGAGTTCGCCCGACTCCATCCGGCGAATGGCCTCCCGCTCCATCGCATCCACCAACAGCTCCACGACCGTGACGACCAGCGTCATCAGCCCGTCACGCGCCTCGTCGCCGTCGACGTCAATCGTCGTCATCGCTCTCCTCCCGGTCGGCTTCGTCGTCAGTCTCGGCTTCCCCGGCGTCGCTTTCGTCGCTGTCAACGCCTGTCGGACGGGCGCGGATTCCCGGTTCGGAATCGTCCTCGTCATCGGATTCGCCGACCGCCTCGCCAGCCTCGACGATGGCCGACTGGACGGTGTCCTCCTCGTCGGGGAGTGCCGAGCGCCCGGAGGCTTCCTCGACGCGGCGCATGTCGGTGCCGTCGGGAAATTCGAGTCCGTATTCGGCGGCGGTCTCGAAGGAGGCGATAGCCGCCCGGAGCTGCACACCGAGGAGTTCGGTGTCGCCAATCGAGACCACGATGTCGGCGTTGATGACCACGCCCTTATCGAGCAGCATCTCTACGACGTCGGCGAGGCTGTCGGACTGTCTGGTCGGACCACCGCTACTCATCGTCGCCCTCCCGTTCGTCGAAGCGCCGCCCGTAGATGCGGAAGTGGCCGGGCGCGCTCGAATGCTGGGTCGATTGGGGCACCGTCGAGAAGTTCGACGACGACCACCCAGCCGAGTTCCAGCCGCCGACCATCGTCGAGTAGGCCGTCGGGTTCCGCGAGGTGGGCTGGCCCGTCCCGCCGCCGGTCTTTGCCTCGACCTCTGTTTGGGCCGTGTCACGCGCCTCTTTCAACTGGTCGCGTGCGTCGAGGGCGCTCTCACGGAACTCCTCGACCGCATCGCTGAGCTGTAACTGGATGGCGGCCTGTTTGGCCTCTCCTTCTTCGAGCAGCGACTCGCCGAGGGTTTCGCCGTCGGCCGCCGAGTCGTCGGGGGCGGACGATTCGAGCAGCCCCGACCCCTCGCCGTCGCCATCCTCGTCGGTGACGTCGTCGGCCGCCGCTTCGAGTTCCTCTTTGTTCTGCATGAACGCGCGCACGTCGACGGCGTCCCAGAGTTCGCTGAACTCGACGAGCGACGCCAGCCGGGTGAGGTCTATCGCCCGCCCCGGCTCGGCGTTCGCAATCGCTTCTGGCACGTCCTCGCCCTCGATGACGCTCGGCAGCTCGCTCACCTCGACCGCCTCGGGCAGTTCGGAGACTGCGACGGTATCGAGCAGTTCGTCGGTCTCCTCGATGACGTCGACGAGGTCGTCGATGTCGTCTTTGGCCTCCTCGAAGCTCTCCTCGCCGCTCAGCACGCCGAGCAACGACTCGATGTCGGTCTCGGCGCGACCGAGCAGCGCCGCCAGCTCGTCGTCTGCATCGGTGCCGTTGTCGGTGCTGTCGGCTGACCTCTCGGTATCTTCGAGCGCCGAGTCGAGCTTCGCGGCGGCCTCGGCCATCCGCTCGCTATCGTCGCTCATCGCGCCCTCCCGTGCAGGCGTACGTCGAGGATTCCGTTGTTGAACGACGCGTCGTCGACCGCAAGACCCTCGTGGGGCAGCGAGACGCGTTCGAGGACCCCCTCGTCGTCGGCGATGAGAAGGGTTCGCCCATCGACGCCCGCCGCAAGTTCCCGCGGGTCGACGTCGGGCAGGTCGATGGTGACAACACAGCCCCCTTCGGTGGGGGAGACGCTCGCGGCGTGGTCGGTGTCGGCCGCCGGCGACCTCTCCCGCTCGACGTCGGCCTGCGGTCCGATACCGATACTCAGCCCGTAATCGACGCGCGAGTTGCCGCTGCGCGCGCTGCCAGTGCCGGTCCGGCGGCGCTGATTCCGGTCGTCCATGTCGACGATGGTCTCGAACAGGTCCGAGAGCACCGTGCGAACGAATCCGGACTGGTTCGTCTCGTCCGTATCGCGGTCGTCCTGTGACATTATCCTTTGACCTCCACTTTGTTCGTGAGCGTCTCGCGCGCCTCGCGCGCCACCTCCAGCTGCGTTCGCAGCTCCTCGCGCCGGCGCTCGTATTCGTCCTCGGAACGGTCGCCGATTTCGAACAGGAGTCGGTTCTCCTTGATGTCGTCGCGAATCGCCTCGACATCGTACAGCTCCTCGATGGCCATCGAGTGGATGACGTTGCCGACCATGATTATCGGCCGGAGCAGCAGGTCGTCGACGAGGAACATTACTGCTGGGTCCCAATCTCGATGTCCACGAAGTTATAGGGCGGCCACGGTCCGGTGTACTGGACCGTGAGGACATCGCCGTAGTCGTCGGTGATGGCGTCGACTGCCTCGTCGAAGGTCGCCCGCTCGTCGCGCTCAACCAGATACGAGCGGTTCATCACGAGCCGGTCGCTGAAGCGGTCGTTTGCCTCCTCGCCGACGCTCGCCGCGGCGAGGCGCTCGCCCGCTGCCGTGCGGATTTCCTCCGCATCGACCGTGGCGTCCTCCTCGGCGACGAGTTTGACACCGAGCTCGGCGAGACCGTCGATTTCCCGCAGCGATTTCGTGAACGCGCGCCGCCCGCCACGGAGGACGTTCTTAAGCGCGCGAGCGTTTTTGAACACCGAGCCGAACTGCATCGGCACCACGGTTCGCCCGCCCCCGTCGAGCAGTACAGTTTGTAGCACGTCGTCGTGTGCGCGGGCGTTCTCGTCGGTGAGTTCGGGGTCCATCGTGTCGATATCGGTCACGACGGCCGCGAGCGGCCCGTGACTCACGGTGTAGGCTCGCTCGGCACCGGCGACACCCTCGACGTCGAGTTCGAAATCGGCCTCGGCGACGACGCCGTAGGCGTAGAGATGGTCGCTCATGATGGTAGTGGGTCCGTACCGCTCGTCATGGCCCCGGTTCGGCGGTCGCGCTAATAGGCGTGTCGCCGGCACGTGCAATCTCGCCGTCCCGCCGCTCGGTTGCCTGCCCTTGCTGGCCCAAAGGATATTATAGTAGCCGGAGTTGGAGGGAGTACGATGAGTGCTCGACCCTCAAGCGACAGTCTCGCCGAAGTGCTCGACCGCATCCTCGATAAGGGAATCGTCATCGACATCTGGGCGCGGGTGTCGGTCGTCGGCATCGAGATCCTCACCGTCGAGGCCCGCATCGTCGCCGCGTCGGTCGATACGTTCCTCCACTACGGCAAGGAGATATCCAAATTGGAGATGGCAAGCGAATCGGGTGACCTCCAGGAACTGAAAGACCTCGACATCGGCACCTCGCCGATGGTTCAGCCCGAACCCGACGAACCCGAGGTCCGCATCGAGGAACAGGAAGCCGAGCAGTAATCCACCCGCCGCCGTTCGTCCGTGACTCAACCGTCAGCTGAAC
>CAZJHA010000094.1:0-6393 GCA_964545755.1 uncultured Halobacteriales archaeon
TCACGGGTTGCAACATCGAGAACGCGAACTACTCGAACAGCCTCCACGCCGAGGAAGTCGCCCTCGCCGAGGCGGTCAAGAACGGCCACCACGACTTCTCGCGCCTCGCGGTCGCTTCCTCCGAGCGCGACGGCGTCCTTCCCTGCGGGATGTGTCGCCAGAGCCTCACGGAATTCTGTGACGAGGACTTTCGCGTGTTCTGTGACGAGGGCGACTCGGTGAGTGAATACCGACTCGGCGACCTGCTGCCGGATGCGATTTCGGCGGCAACGCTCGGGAAGTGACCCGTTGTGCGGCGGCGAGCAGCGACCAGTTCACAGCCGAAGCGCGCCCACGAGGTCGTCCCAGTACCGAAGCGCCCATAGCCCGATACCGATAGCGATCAGCGAACCGGCAAGCAGCGGCGCGACGAACTCGATGGTGAGCACGACCTCGGGGTTGCGTGCCGCGTAGACGACACCTTCGATAGCGAAAACGACGAGCAGTCCGGTGAGAATCGTCGTACCGACCGATTTGACCAGCGCCAGCCCCGGCCCGATGGTCTGTCTGATGGTACCCGCTATCGACACCGCAAACAGCGCCGCGATAAGGATGTAGTAATACGGCAGTCGTTGGTCGATATCGAAGATCTGCTCGCGCGAGAACGCGAGGACGCCGACGAGCGCCGCGGCAAGGACGAGCGCCAGCAGCAATACGGCCCCGCCACCGACGGGACCTACGTCGCTCGCATCAACCGGCCCGTAGTCGCTTTGTCGTTTCGCGGTCATGGTCTTCGGTTCATCTCCCGGGACGAGCTAAAGTATTTGCACCGTCGACAGTGCCGGGTCCGGCGACCGCAGGACATTTCTCCCGGCCGGGCGCGCGTACGGTCGATGACCGACGATAGCGAAAACCCGAACGACGAGACCCAGTACCACCTCGCGGTCGGTTCCGACGACGTCGCCGACACAGCGTTGCTGCCGGGCGACCCCGAACGCATCGAGAAGATTACCGACCAGTGGGACGAGTCGGAACTCGTAGCCGAGCACCGCGAATTCCGCACCGCAACGGGCGAGTACGACGGCGTTCCGATAAGCACGACCTCGACGGGTATCGGCAGCCCCTCGGCGGCCATCGCGGTCGAGGAACTCGCCCGCGTCGGCGTCGAGACCTTCCTCCGGGTGGGGTCCTGTGGGGCCATCCAGCCCGAGATGGACGTTGGCGACCTCGTCATCACCTCGGGGGCCGTTCGTCAGGAAGGGACCAGCGGCGAGTACGTCCGTGAGGACTTCCCGGCGAGTGCCGACGACCGCGTGGTGGCGGCGCTGGTCGCGGCCGCCGAACAGTTGGGCCACGACTACCACGTGGGCGTGACTGCGAGCACCGACAGTTTTTATGCTGGACAGGGCCGACCGGGCTTCGGGGGCTTCGAGGCCGCCGGCAGCGAGGCGCTGGTCGAGGAACTCAAAGGAGCAGGCGTGCTCAACTTCGAGATGGAGGCGAGTGCAATCCTCAGCCTCGCCAACCTCTACGGGCTGCGGGCCGGCGCGGTCTGTACGGTCTATGCCAACCGCACCACCGGCGAGTTCCGCACCGAAGGGGAGAACCGCGCGGCCGAGACGGCGAGCTTCGCGACGGCGCTGCTCGCCCGGATGGATGAACGGGCGCGCGAGGCCGGCGCGAAGCGGTGGTATCCCGGTCTCGGCATCGGCGACTGACCTCACGGACGCTCGATACCACGGAGAGCGTCCACAGCCGGGTTCCGTATCGGGAATCCTTTTCAGTCGGGATGCGCTATATCTCATGTGGCGTCCCCGTTCGAGGTTTTGGAGGTCGACCCCGACGCGAGCGCAGCCGAACTCCGGCAAGCCTACCGCGAGCGCGTCATCGAGACCCACCCAGACCACGGAGGGTCGGCCGCGGAGTTCCAGCGCGTCCGGGAGGCCTACGAGGCGGCCAAGGCCGGCCGCGAACTCGAAGCGCCGTCCGAACCTGAAGCGGTCGAAGACGAGAGCGAACCCGAGGGCGGACCGGACGGCGCGCACGTCGAATACCTGAACTACGCGGTGCTCGACGACCACGGCTGGGACGTCGGCGACAGCGACCTCTTCGGGAAGGCGGGCGACGCGGACCTCGACCCCGTGAATCATGGAAAGTTCCTCGTTGAGCCGGGCGAGTCGCTGCTCGAAGCCGCCGAAAATCGTGGTTTCGCGTGGCCGTATGCCTGCCGCGGCGGCGCGTGCGCGAACTGTGCAGTCGCGGTCGTTGAGGGCGAGTTAGAGATGCCCGCCGACACTATCCTGCCCCCGGAGATGAAGGCCCACGGGATTCGCCTCTCCTGTAACGGCGTTCCGGTCACCGACGAGATGAAAGTCATCTATAATATCAAACACCTGCCCGGTCTCGACGAGTTGCGACTGCCACCCCGTCCGTTCGAGCAGGCCCACGCCAGCGACTGACGGGTGTGAGTGCCGTGCCAAACAGTTAACCCGGGTGGCAACCACTCGTACGGTGTTACAATGGTAAAACTCGTCGTCGGACTGGTCAAAAAGGACGGAACGAGCATCGAGGAGTTCGAAGAGCACTGGCACGAGGAACACGCCCCACGGGCAAGCGAGATTCCACATCTCGAAAAGTACACCACTGCGGTCGCACTCGACCCGAACGAAAGCGCCTACGACGGCATCGCCGAACTGTACTTCGATAGTCCGGAAGACATCGACAAAGCGGCCGAATCCGAGGCGATGCAGTGGGCGCTTGAGGACCTCGAAAACTTCACCGACACAGGGAAGAACACGCAGATGGTGCTTGAGGAGACGGTACAGGTCGAGTAAGGAAAGAAGATTAGCCCCGGAGAAACGACGAGATGCGGTCGGTGAGACCGCCGTCGCCGAGTTTGAGGTAGTAGGCCGCGCCGCCGTCCTCGTAGTAGTGGTCGATGCGCCGTTGGACCTCGAAGCCGATGTGTTCGTAGAAACCGACGGCGTCCTGATTGCTCGCGCGGGCGTGACAGCTCACCGAACTGTTCTCGTCAGCGACGGTGGCGATGAGGCGCTCGCCAAAGCCCTCGCCGCGGTGGGCCATATCGACGGCCAGAAAGAGCACGTAGCCGTCGCGGCGGACGGCGGCAAAGCCGATGAGGTCCTCCTCGCCGGCGAAGACGAGATGGACGGTCGCGCGGCGGTAGGCGTCGGCGAAGAAGCCGCGGCGCTGTTTGAGTACACCCTCCTCGCGGCGGATGCGCTCTTTCAGCTCCCACGCGGCGTCGAGGTGCTCGTCGCTACCCGGCCCGACGACGCGATTCGTGACATCGATACTCACCATCGGCTGTAGCGCACAGGGAACTATAACTCCACCGCCCGCAGGGGAAGGCACAACGCTTTCGACGCGGCCACCGCTGACAGCGGTATGGCTTCGGCGTCGGAACCACGAGAGTCGTCGGGGGCGCTGTACCGGGTGCGCGAGTGGCTCGTCACGGGCGCGGCGCTCACGATTCCGTTTCTCATCACCGTGATGGTGCTCGCGTTCGTGTTGAACTTCCTCAGCAACGTCCTCACGCCGGTCGTCGCCGCCGCGCGCGTGCTCGGTCTCATCGGGCCGGTCGTCGGTATCGCCCGTGCGGTCGGACTCGGCCCGGCGTTCGGCTCCGTGTTCATCGAGTTCGGGACCGTGTTCGCCCTCGTGGCCATCGTGCTCGTCGTCGGGTTCGTCGCCCACACGACCTCCTCCGAGCGGAAGTTCGCCGAGTGGTTCCACACCGCGATGGAGGCGATTCCGGGCGTCGGCTCGGTCTACACCAGTTTTCGTCGCATGAGCGACGTGTTGCTCGAAAGCGACACCAGCAGTTTCCAGGACGTAAAACTCATCCAGTTCCCCAACGAGGGGACCTACTCCTTTGCGTTCGTGACCGCAAAACCGCCGGCGAGCATCGACGAGGCGGCGAGCCACGACGACCTCCAGACACTGTTCATGCCGCTCGCACCGAACCCCGTGATGGGCGGATTCCTCGTTCACGTCCCCGCAGCGCGCGTCTATGATGTCGATTTGACTGTGGAGCAGGCCGTCAGCGCCATCGTCACCAGCGGCGTCGCCATCGGCGATACGGAGGACACGACGAGCCTCTCGGCCGACGAACTGGCGGCGCTTGGGCAGTACGACGCCGAACGGACGACCGTCGAGGAGGGACTCGTCGGCGGGCCAGCCGAACATACCGACGAAACCGACGGGACGGGACGTGGCGAGTCGTGAGTTTCGAACTCCGCGCACACACCGCCGACGTGGCCGTCGCCGCCACAGGGGCGACCCTCGACGGGACCTTCGGCGCGGTCGCCGATGGGCTGGCGGCGGCGATGTGCGAGGCGATTCCCGATGACGGCAACCGCTTCGGGTTCACAGTTGTTGCCGAAAACCGCGAGGCACTCCTGTACGAATACCTCGCCGAGGTCATCTACCAGCGCGACGTGCGCGGCGTGCTTCCCGTCGAGAACCGGACGAGCGTCCGGCAAGACGGGGACGAATGGCAGCTGGACGCGAGCGCGCGCGGCGTTCCGCTCGCGGCGGTCGATGCAAGGGAAGTGAAGGCCGTGACGTACTCCGAGATGCGCATCGAAGAGTGTGAGGAGGGCTGGCGGGCGTACGTCGTCTTCGACGTCTGACCCGCGGAGACGAAACCTATTCCGGCGACGCCGGAGTAGACGAGATATGGACACCTACGACGCCGACGGCATCACGCTCGAACGAGTGGACGAATACGTCTGGGAGATTCCACAGGAAGGCGGGATGAACGCACCGGCGCGGGTGCTCGCCAGCGAGGCGTTGCTCGACGAGATTTCCGACGACAAGACCCTCCAGCAGTTGCGAAACTCGACACACCTACCAGGAGTGGAGAAGTACGCCATCTGCATGCCCGACGGCCACCAAGGCTACGGCTTCCCGGTGGGCGGGGTCGCCGGCATCGACGCCGAGGGTGGCTGCATCTCGCCCGGAGCCGTCGGCTTCGACATCAACTGTGGCGTGCGAATGATGACGACGAACCTCAGCTACGAGGACATCGACGGCCACGAGGAGGAACTAGTCGAGTCGCTCTTTGCCAACATCCCGTCGGGTCTCGGCGGCGGCGGTATCGTCGAATCGGGCATCGAAACGGTCGAGGAAATCCTCGACCGTGGGGTCGAGTGGGCGCTCGATGCGGGGTATGCCGTCGAGGGCGACCTCGCCCACTGTGAGGACGAGGGCCGCCGGCCGGACGCCGACCCCGCTGCGGTCTCACAGAAGGCAAAGGACCGCGGGAAAAACCAGATCGGCAGTCTCGGGTCGGGCAATCACTTCCTCGAAGTCCAGCGCGTGACCGACGTCTTCCGTGAGGGCGTCGCCGATTCATATGGTCTCTCCGAAGACCAGATAGTGGTGCTCATCCACTGTGGCTCGCGCGGTCTCGGCCATCAGGTCTGTACCGAGTACACCCGTGAGGTCGAGCAGGCCCATTCCGGACTCCTCGACCGTCTCCCAGACAAGGAGCTCGCGGCCGCTCCGGCAGGAAGCCAACTCGCCGACGAATACTACGGGGCGATGTGTGCGGCCATCAACTACGCATGGGTCAATCGCCAGCTCATCATGCATCGCACTCGGCAAGTTTTCGAGCGGGTATTCGACCGCTCGTGGGAGGAGATGGAGATGGACCTCCTGTATGACGTGGCCCACAACATCGCCAAGAAGGAGACCCACGAGGTCGATGGCGACGACCGCGAACTGTACGTCCACCGCAAGGGCGCGACACGGGCGTTTCCGGCTGGACGACCGGAGGTCCCGAGCGCGTACCGGGAGGTCGGCCAACCGGTTATCATCCCGGGCAGCATGGGCGCTGGTTCGTACGTCCTGCGCGGCGGTGAGGCCTCGATGGACACCACTTTTGGCTCGACGGCCCACGGCGCTGGCCGGGTAATGAGTCGCACACAGGCCAAAGACGAGTTCTGGGGCGAGGACGTACAGGACGAACTCCGTGGGCAGAAGGTCTACGTGAAGGCCCAAAGCGGCGCGACCGTCGCCGAGGAGGCCCCCGGCGTCTACAAGGACGTGGACGAGGTGGTGCGGGTCTCCGAGGAGTTGGGCATCGGCGATACCGTCGCACGGACCTTCCCGGTCTGTAACATCAAGGGTTAACGCAGGAAATCGAACGAGACCTCGGCCGGCGTCGTGCGCGCTTCGACCGCACGACCTTCTTCGTACTTGACGAAGTTCAGATAGAACAGTTCACCGCAGCCCTCGCCGTCGGTTTCGGCCGCGCCACAGACGATTTCGACCCCGTCTGCGCTCTCGAAGTCCTCGTGTGGGGCGGCGTACTCCCAGCCATCGAGGGCGAAGGGCGTCACCGACTTGTCGGCGATTTCGACTGTGCGGTCGAGCGTGACGAGTGCA
>CAZJHA010000094.1:6493-7990 GCA_964545755.1 uncultured Halobacteriales archaeon
GCATCGAGCGCCTCCTGCGCTTCGAGGAACTCCGCCATCTCGGGGACTTCGTGGAGGTCCTGCTGGGCACTCTGGAGCGTTTCGAGGTCGTCTTGGGTGGCCTCGCCCGTCTGGCGGGCTTGGACGAACTGGTCGCGGAGGCGCTCGAACTCCTGGACCTTCTTCTGTGCCTCGGGACTTCCCTCGACGGCGGCTTTCGCCTCGACGAACCGTTCGTATTCGGACGTGTCGGCGATGGCTGCGCCGAGGTCACCTGCGACCGTTTCGGGGTCGGTCCCCGTCGTGGCATCGATGTCCGTCTCGACATCCGATTCGGTGCTCATCATCGCAGTGTTGGGTCGTGAGCGTCTTTAACGTGGCGGTCAGGTCATTCGGGTTTCGACCCATTCCACTACATCGGCGAGTTCGTCCGGCCCGATACCGTGGGCGCTGTCGTACTGATGGGATTCGACCGCACAACCCATCTCGCGCAGGCGGTCGGCGGCCGCCTCGGCCCGTTCGGCGGGAATGATCTGGTCGGCGGTACCCGACCCGACGAACACCGGCGTGTCCTCGATTCCCTCCGGCATGCTGTCCCCGTGCGATTCGGCGAGATAGCCGTGCAAACAGACGACCCACGCGAACCGTTCGGGCTGTTCACAGAGCAGCGAGAGGCTCGTGATGGCTCCCTGACTGAACCCCAGCAGACCGATTTCGTCGGGTGCTAAGTCGTAACGCTCGATGGCGGTGGCAACGGTCTCGCTCACGAAATCGAGACTCCGGCGGAATTCTTCCATATTGGGCTGGCTGCGGTGGAGATCGCCGTCGGGCATCTCGATTTCATACCACGTGTACCCGCCCATCAGCCGGTCGGGCGCGCGCAGACTGATGGTGTGGAGTTCGTCGGGAAGGTGCTGGGCGACCGGCAGCAGGTCCTCTTCGTCCGCACCACGACCGTGGAGGACGAACACCGCGGGCGCTGGCCCGTCAGTTGGAGTGGCCGGTTCCACATGAACGTGTTCGAGCGGGAGGTCGGCGGGCATGGAGGGGGTAGACGGGCGAGGGGTTTCAACCTCCCGAGTGTGGTCGAACTGGTCGGTTTTCGCCACGCCGGCGCTGTTCGACACATCGTCGAAACACCGAGACTAAACGTCACGGGACGTAAAACCGGCCAATGAGCCACACGTCGGAATCGAAAGATGGGGACCTCACCAAGACGGGAATGGCGCTCAAACACGACCGCGAATGGGATTACGAACTCGACAGAATCGTCGAAGCGGTCGACGAACGCGACGCCAAGAAGGTCGGTCTACAGTTCCCCGAGGGACTGAAGCGCCGTGGACCCGCGGTGACCGACGACCTGCGCGAACGTCTGCCCGAGGACGTGCGCGTCCTGCTGTCTGGCCAACCCTGCTATGGGGCCTGTGACCTCGACACCTACATGATGCGTCGGACGGACGTCTTCGTCCACTTCGGTCACTCGCCGATGAAGGAATCGGAGAAGATCATCTACGTCCC
>CAZJHA010000095.1:0-7929 GCA_964545755.1 uncultured Halobacteriales archaeon
AGCGTGGCTCTGACGAGCCTGCACTCGCTTCACTCGTGCAGACCACGCGCGAGTCACGCGCTTTGCGCGCTCCCGCGCGCCAACAGCATCCAAACTGGTTGTGCGGTGGCGTGGCAGAAATTGCTTCGAAAATCGAAACTCAGCTACGCATCTCGCAGACTATCGCCGGGCTTATTACGATGTGCGAACTGGCGTGGGTAATGAGCGACGAGGACAGAACGATACTGTTGATCGGTAGCGGTCCAATCCAGATCGGACAGGCGGCGGAGTTCGATTACTCGGGCGCGCAGGCCTGTCGCGCGCTCGCCGAGGAGGGGGTCCGAGTCGTCCTCGTCAACTCGAATCCTGCCACGATCATGACCGACCCCGAGATGGCCGACGCGGTGTATATCGAACCCATCACCACCGACGCCATTGCCGAAATCATCGACACGGAGCGGCCCGATGGCGTTATCGCGGGGCTGGGCGGCCAGACGGGTCTCAACGTGACTGCCGAACTCGCCGAGGAGGGCGTTCTGGAGGAGTACGACGTCGATATCATGGGCACACCACTCGAAACCATCTACGCGACTGAGGACCGCGACCTCTTCCGCCGGCGCATGGAGGATATCGGCCAGCCCATCGCGCAATCGACGACCATCACTCTCGACGAGGGCGAGTCGATGCAGGGACTCACCGAGGAGGACTTGCAGGAGCGCGTTGACGAGGCCGTCGCATCGGTGGGCGGGCTGCCGGTCATCTCTCGGACCACCTACACGCTCGGCGGGAGCGGGTCGGGTGTCGTCGAGGAGCGCGAGGAACTCTACGAGCGCGTCCGCAAGGGACTCCGGCTCTCCAGGAATAGCGAAGTGCTCATCACCGAATCCATCGCGGGCTGGGTCGAACTAGAGTACGAGGTGATGCGCGACGCCGACGACTCCTGTATCATCATCTGCAACATGGAGAACCTCGATCCGATGGGCATCCACACCGGCGAATCGACGGTTGTCACACCCTCGCAGGTCATCCCCGACGATGGCCACCAGGAGATGCGCACTGCCGCCCTCGACGTCATCCGCGAACTCGGGATTCAGGGCGGGTGTAACATCCAGTTCGCGTGGCGCGACGACGGCACGCCCGGTGGCGAGTATCGCGTGGTGGAGGTCAACCCCCGCGTGTCGCGCTCGTCGGCGCTGGCCTCGAAGGCCACGGGCTATCCCATCGCGCGCATCACCGCGAAGGTCGCGCTCGGCAAGCGCCTCCACGAGATCGAAAACGAGATTACCGGCGAGACCACCGCCGCCTTCGAGCCGGCCATCGATTACGTGGTCACGAAGGTGCCGAGATGGCCCAACGAGAAGTTCCGCGATGTCGAGTTCGAACTCGGGACGGCGATGAAGTCCACAGGGGAAGCGATGGCTATCGGGCGCACCTTCGAGGAATCGCTGCTGAAGGCGCTGCGCTCGACGGAGTACGACCCAGATGTCGACTGGGCTGACCTCGACGACGCGACGCTCGAAATGGAATACCTCGAACGGCCGACGCCCGATAGACCATATGCGATGTTCGAGGCGTTCGACCGGGGCTACTCGGTCGAGGTGGTCGCCGACCTCACTGGAATAAAGTCGTGGTACGTCGAGCGCTACGAGCGCATCGCCGAGGCAGCGGGGGCGGCGGCCGACGGTGAGTTCCAGGCGGCCGCTGCGGTCGGCTTCACCAATCAGGAAGTCGCGGCGCTCGCCGCCGGCGACGATGCAATGGTGCGCGCCGACGGCAGCGGTGCGGTCGACGTGGATGACGCCACCGTCGACGAAGTGACCGCGAACGCACCGGAGCGTGACTTCAAGCAGGTCGATACCTGTGCCGGCGAGTTCGCCGCCTCCACGCCGTATTACTACTCGGCGCGCGAGCCGCAGGTGGGCGGCGATACGGCGCTTTCGACTGACGAGGTACAGGTGAACCGTGACGTCGAGAGCGTCGTCATCGTCGGCGGCGGTCCCATCCGTATCGGCCAAGGCGTCGAGTTCGATTACTGTACTGTGCACGCCGTCCGCGCGCTCCGCGAACAGGGCATCGAGGCCCACATCGTCAACAACAACCCGGAAACCGTCTCGACGGACTACGACACCTCGGATGGTCTCTTCTTCGAACCCATCACCCCCGAGGAGGTCGCCGACGTCATCGAATCGACCGGCGCGGACGGGGTGATGGTCCAGTTCGGCGGCCAGACTTCCGTCGATATCGGGCGCGGGCTCCGGGCCGAACTCGACCGGCGTGGCCTCGACTGCGAGGTGCTCGGCACGAGCGTTGAGGCGATGGACCTCGCGGAGAACCGGGACAGATTCAACCATCTCATGGGTGATTTGGGAATTTCCCAGCCCGCGGGCGGAGCGGCCGAAAGCGAATCCGAAGCACTCGAACTCGCTCACGACATCGGCTACCCAGTATTGGTGCGCCCGAGCTACGTCCTCGGCGGGCGCGCGATGGACGTCGTCCACGACGACGACGAACTCCGCGAGTACGTCGAGGAGGCTATTCATGTCAGCCCCGACCAGCCCATCCTGATCGATGAGTTCCTCGAAGGAGCCGTCGAACTCGACGTCGATGCCGTTGCGGATGGAACGGACGTGCTCATCGGTGGCATCATGGAACACGTCGAGTCAGCAGGAGTTCACTCGGGTGATTCGGCCTGTATGATTCCGCCCGAATCGCTCGACGAGGACGTTCTGGGACGGGTGCGCGAGGTGGTCGAGGACATCGCGCGGGCGCTCGATACGGTGGGCCTGCTCAACGTTCAACTCGCGGTCAGAGATGGTGAGGTGTTCGTTCTGGAGGCAAACCCGCGTTCCTCTCGTACTGTCCCCTTCGTCTCGAAGGCCACAGGAGTACCCATCGCAAAGCTCGCCGCGCAGGTGATGGCCGGCACGTCGCTCGCGGACCTCGACGCCACGGAACAGGTGCCCGAACAGACCAGCGTCAAGGAGGTCGTGCTGCCGTTCGACCGCCTGCCGGGCAGCGACCCGCGGCTCGGTCCCGAGATGAAGAGCACCGGTGAGGTGATGGGCACCGCCGGAAGCTTCGGGAAGGCCTACGACAAGACCCAGACCGCGACGAGCAAGCCGATTCCCGATTCGGGGACGGCGGTCGTCGACCTCGCGGACGCGGAGTTCCCCGACTCCGAAAGCGAGCGCGGGCAGGAACTCCGCGATGGATTCGCCGAGCGCTTCGAGATAGCGGACATCGATGACCTCCCCGAGGCGCTTCGCAATGGGGAGGTGGACCTCGTGATTTCGCGTGACCGCGCGGCGCTCGAAGTCTGTGTCGAAGAAGACATTACGTACTTCTCGACGACGGCCAGCGCCGAGGCGGCGCTCGACGCGCTCGCGTCGCGCGAAGAGGACTCGGCAATCGCGGCGGTGAGCGAGCGGCCGACGACTGAACGCGAGTGGGGCAACTGAGCGAGCTAGTCGGGAGATTGAATCAACGGATGCGCTGACGGAACGTATTTGCCGGCTGCCGGCGAACCGCCGATGAATGAGCCGTCTCAGTCTGTTCGGTGCTATCCACTTCGACCGTCGCTCGAAGGTCGAAGACGAGCTATCGACGTTCGCTGCGGAGGACGACGCGGATGCAATCTTCATCGAGTGGCCTGGCGAGGACATCACCCGACGAACGGTCGTACTTGCTGCGCTCCGCGCGCCAGCGATGTTTCTCAGTACGCTCTTCGTCGGCCTAGTTCAGGGCGTCGGCTTCGCGCTGTTCAATCGACAGCTCGATTCGACCGAGCATGTGGTAGCGAAGCGGCTCTCGGAGCGCTACCCGGTCCACGAAATCGACCGGAACCTCCTCTCGCTCATGGCTGGTTCGGGACTGGTCAGCTCGGCCGTGAATTGGGCCGTTCTCGTCGGCTTTCTCGCTCTCACGCCGGTCCAAACGGCGACCACTATCGTCGCCATCCTGGTCGGCGGAGGGGTGACTAACGGGGCTGCGCTTCGGAGTCGGCGACTCGCGGCGCTTGCGGCCATCTGTGCGGCTATCGGTCTCTTTGCCCTCGTGGTCGTGACTGACGTACTTGCTGGCTGGTTTCTCCTGGCGCTGGCGCTCGCGTTCATCGTATTGATGAAACAGACATTCGACACCCGCAACGAGCACATGGCCGAGCGCATCGCGACCATTGCCCGCGAGGAAGGGTATGACTCGTCGGTGCTCGTGACGGGCGCGGCCCACCTGTCGGGGATGGTCGAACAGGCGAACGATACGGGACTGTCTGTCGAGCGAAAATACACACCCCGGTGGCTTCGCCCGTCCGACAAAATCGAGGCAGTTTCGGCCGCCGAATCGGCTGAGAGCGCCGCCGCGAGCGACACCGAACCGACCGCTCTCGGCTCGGCGGGTGCGCGGGCAGCCGCGAGCGTGGTCGATTTCGTCGCGCTCGCCGTGCTGGTATGGATTCCTTCGCTGGTGCTTGGGGCGACAACCCAACTCCTGCTCGATAGCTTTCTCGCGGGCGTACTCGCCGGAGTCGTCGTCACGCCGTTCGCGTACTACGTGCTCCTCGAAGCTCGGTACGGGCGCACGCTCGGTAAGCATCTCGAAGGGCTGGTCGTCACCGACGGGAATGGGTCGCCAGCCTCGCTTCGGGCGTGTCTGCTGAGAAATCTCCTGCGCCCGGTCGATTTCCTCGCCTTCTACCTGCTCGGATTCGTCCTCGTGCTGGCGACCGACCGGGACCAGCGCCTCGGCGACCTCGTTGCCGGCACGGAAATCAGGGTGAAAAGCTAGTCGGCGGTCGCCGCGCTTGCGGCCCGCGATGAGGATTTGGCAGTCGCGGGTGGGCGAGCGGCCAACGGCCGGCCGCGAGTGGGCGCGTGAACGCGTGATAGCCCCTCAGCGTCGTTCCATTGCTGGCCGAGGGCTTTGCTCCGGTTCGTCGTCGGCTTCAACGACAGTGTCGCCGGGAGCATTCTCGAACTCGGTCGTAGCACAGTCGACACAGTAGTAGTTACTCCTCAGAACAGGTGAACACGGGGATTCCGGCGATACAGACCCTCTCTCGATAGCGTCGGACCAGTCCTTGATACAGTCGTGAGCCACAGACCACACAGCGTTCGGTTCGGCCTTCCTCGGAGTGAAGAACGCGCTCGTCGACGCTCCGGGTTCGTCCAAAATGAGTGGGCGCGTGCCGGCGGTCCAGCCGACGACGAAACCGAGGTTCACGAACACGCCGAAGAGGACGAATACCACCGAAATGAGCACGACTGCAGGTGTCAACACCGGGTCCGCCAGCATGGGATCGCCGACGATATACCCCGTCTGTACGATGATTCCGAGCACTCCCAACCCTACCAGCATCCAACCAGCAACGGCGTAGAGAAGTTCCGAAATCGTGTTGGCGAGCCTGTGTGATTCGGACTGCTCCTCCGGCATATACGGAAAACGAAGGGGATATTTGTATAACTGTTGGAGAGTTGTCGTCAGAACTCGAACAGTTGTCAGTCCGCCGTCGCCACAGTGCGCGTGGTCCCCGCGAGTTCGAGCACGCTGTCGAAGAAATCGAGCGAGTCGTGTGGTCCGGGGTTCGCCTCGGGATGGTACTGGCGGGTGAGAACGCCGAGTTCGTCGCTTTCGAGTCCCTCGGGCGTGTCGTCGTTGACGTTGATCTGTGTTACATCCAGCTCGCCGGGTTCGGTGACGGCGTAGCCGTGGTTCTGGGTAGTCATCACGACTCTGTCGCTGTCGAGGTCGCGGACGGGCTGGTTCACTCCCCGATGACCGAAGGCCATCTTCTCGGTACTGCCGCCGAGTGCACGCGCGACGACCTGCTGGCCGAGACAGATGCCTGCGATTGGGAGGTCGCCGACGAACACATCGACCAGTTCCCGTGCGGCCTCGAAGTTCGCCGGGTCGCCCGGCCCGTTCGAGATGAAGAGCAGATCGGGATTCACCTCGTGCACGTCGTCGGGCGTTGCGTCGTAGGGCAGAACAGTGACCGATGCGCCGCGTTCGAGCAGCGAAGACGTGATAGAGCCTTTCGCGCCGCAGTCGACGAGCGCTATCTCACAGTCGCCGCCCTCGTGGCGAACCGGCTCGCTGACGCTGACCTCGGCACCGATGTCCTCGTGCTCGCTCATCCCTGCACACTGTTCGAGTTCCTCGCGTGCGTCTTCAGGAGTGGCATCGGGTCCGGCGGCGATACCACACTTCATCGCGCCCTCCTCGCGGAGTTCGGTCACGACGTCACGTGTGTCGAGGCGGTCGAGTGCCGGCACGCCCGCCTCGGTGAGCCACTCCGCCACGTCGTCGGTGAGTTCACGGGCGAGTACCGCGGTAGGCTGGACGTTCTCGGACTCGAAACGCTCGTCCCGTACCCCATAATTCCCGATGAGCGGGTACGAAAATGTCAGGATCTGCTGGGCGTAGGAGGGGTCGGTGAGGCTCTCCTCGTAGCCCGTGTAGGCGGTCGTGAACACCAGTTCGCCGCGGGCGGTGCCCGGCGCACGCGAACGCCCGGTCAACACTGCTCCACCCTCGATGGCGACGTAGGCCTCCGTCATTACGATATGCGTACAGACGCCCCCCTAATAACCGTTGTGTTCGAAACAACGTTACGATATTCGTAATCGTGAAGTGTCGGTGGCCGGTAGGGGAGGGATGGACGACCTCGACCGCCGGATTCTCGACGTGCTCCGACGAGACGCCCGAACGCCCTACACCGAGATCGCGTCGGAGGTCGGGACCTCCGAGGGCACGGTCCGCAATCGCGTCGAGCGCCTCGTCGAGGAGGACACCATCGAGCGCTTCACCGTGACCACCCGCACGGGCAATATCAAGGCGATGATAGAGGTGAGCGTGGCCGTCGACGTCGATACCTCGGCGGTCTCCGAGCGGATGGCCGAGTGGCCCGAGGTCGATTTCGTCTGGCAGGTCAGCGGCGAGGAGGACGTCGTGCTCGTCGTCGACGCGGCGGATACGGGCGCGGTCAACGGTCTCATCACACAGGCCCGCGAACTCGACGAGGTCGTCTCGACGAAGACCAGGTTGATTCTCGACGAGCGCCGCGGTTGAGGCAAGCCGCACGCAACCGGCAGTCGAAGGCGCTTTGAATGCGCTCCGCGAGACCCATCCATGAGCACGCGACAGCCGGCCGGCGAAACCGACGACGCGCATCCGAACGCCGACCAACAGGTCGTCGCGGTCGATGGGGACGACGAGCGCGAGGGTCTCGTCAACCGTCTCGACGCCCACACCGGTGACGGCGTCCGCCACCGGGCCTTTACTGCACTGCTGTTCGACGAGGCGGGCAACCTCCTGCTCGCCCAGCGCAGCCCCGACAAACGACTCTGGGACACCTTCTGGGACGGAACGGTGGCTTCCCACCCCCGCGAGGGCGAGGATCAACTCGACGCCACACGCAAACGACTTGAGGAGGAACTCGGCATTGCACCCGACCAGTACGACGACCTCCGGGCCACCGACCGCTTCGAGTACAAGCGCTACTACTACGACGAGGGCATCGAGTGGGAAATCTGCACCGTGTTGAAGGCAACCCTCTCGGATACCACCCTCGACCCCGACGAGGACGAGGTCGCCGGCCTGCTCTGGGTGCCCTACGAGCATCTCCACGACCACCCGCGCTGGTATCGCCAACTCAGCTTCTGTCCGTGGTTCGAAATCGCCATGCGCCGCGATTTCTGAGAGTATTTTACTTCGAGGTGATTCGAAATCGCGGGGCGATTTCCCTCATCAGAGGCCGGCTAGGTCGACCCGTCATACATAGCTCTATGGGAGATTCGAGCCATCGGTTGACTCCAGACCAGATCTGTGTGGAATCCATTTGGTTGTTTTCAGTAGAGGACGAACCCGATCCACGCCACGAACCACCTAATCTTTTTAGCCCCATAGAGAGTGGCTAGCACGAAGGGGTTTCACACGCCTTCATAGGTGAACTCA
>CAZJHA010000096.1:0-7892 GCA_964545755.1 uncultured Halobacteriales archaeon
TAAGAGTTGTATTCAGCCACCCCACCCCTTCGCTGTCTGCCGATCAACAGAGCATCAAAACTTGCTTCTCCTCGGGATACTCTTCGCGGTCTCGGATGTTGATTGCGAGACCGTAACCGGGGAGCGTGTCGATCCAGCGCTCCGCAGTCTCGCGATCGGTCCAGACCTCGGAGTCCTGCGCGCTTACGAAGGCGTCGCCGCCGGTGAACCACGGGGCACGAGGAACCTTCCGACCGTCGGAGGTCGGCTTCCATGCAAACCACGGTACTCCGGTGAGATTCTCTGGGTAAGTGTTGGTCTCGATCCGGGGAACTTCTGCAAGGTCACTCTCCAGGGGTTCATCTTCAGAATTACGAGGGAAAGAAACACCTCCACGGGGCGTAGTTGCGGATGAGTTGGTATCTCTGGTCGCTGCCCCAGCACGATTCACTGGCTCCCCAGTCGACTCTGTATCGTTGGGGCGTCCGGAGGAGATAGCAACGCATTCCTCACGGAATCTTTTGTTGCGGATAAGCTTCTCACATCCGATAGTCTTGCATGTGGCCGTCTCGTCGGCCTCGCGGCCGGTCATGCATACCCACCTTCTGTCCTACCATCGACGGTACTACATAACACGTCGGTGCTCTCACCTTCCTCATCGTCCGAGTGTGCGGCAAGGATGCCTTCAACGAGTGCGCGCTCATCACTTCTCGCCTCGTCAGGGTCAATCAGAAATCGGCAGAGGACCTCGGGGAGCGTCGCTTCAGGGTTATGCGTGAGGTATCGCTCAACACGCTCGCACAGAATAGTATCTGCGACAACACTCATGGATGGCACCGTCCTTCATCCTGAGCCGCGCACTGCTGGTCCTCGTCTTCAATATAGCATCCGCAATAATCGCAGATTGGCGGGTGCAGCACGATAGACCGAGTCACTGCGACCATCCCGTTCTTGGTGATTACAGCGAAGTCGCTCAGCAACGAAATAACCGGAAATTGACTTAAGAGAGTGGGTTCGGGCGGATTTGAACCGCCGGCCTCCTCCATGTCAAGGAGGTGTCATAACCAGCCTAGACCACGAACCCTGCCTGTACCTCCGAATCGACTGCGGGTACAATTGAAGGTTTCGGAACGAGCGGGCAGTGCGACTGCGCTGGCGGTAGGTTTAAGTTGATGTACGAACTTGTCCATAATGACTCGAATCAGTACATCTCCACATGCAAGAGTACATCGAACGGGTGGCCGACGGCGAGGACCTCTCGCTGTCGGCCGCGCGCACGGCGGCCACGGAAGTCTTCGAGGGCGCGACCGAGACACAGATGGGCGCGCTGCTCGCGGCGCTGCGGACGAAAGGCGAGACCGAGACCGAGATCGCCGGCTTCGCGCAGGGGATGCGCGCGGCCGCACGCACCATCGAGCCGGACTGCCGGCCGCTGGTCGATACCTGCGGGACGGGTGGGGACGCCCACGACACCATCAACGTCTCGACGGCGAGCGCGGTCGTCGCCGCCGGCGCGGGGGTCAACGTCGCAAAACACGGCAACTACTCGGTCTCCTCTTCGTCCGGTAGCGCCGACGTCCTCCGCGAGCTCGGCGTGGACATCGACGCCGAACCCACCGATGTCGAGACCGCCATCGAGCGCGAGGGCATCGGGTTCATGCTCGCACCGGTGTTCCATCCCGCGATGAAGGCGGTCATCGGCCCGCGGAAGGAACTTGGCGTGCGGACGATATTCAACGTCCTTGGTCCCTTGACGAACCCGGCGAGCGCGGACGCGCAGATCGTCGGTGTCTACGACCGCGAACTCGTCCCTGTTCTCGCCCGTGCGCTCGCCCAGCTCGGCGTCGAGCGCGCGCTCGTGGTTCACGGCTCGGGCATGGACGAGATCTGTCTCCACGGTGAGACCCACGTCGCCGAAGTCCACGACGAGGACATCGAGGAGTACGCGCTCACGCCCGAAAGGCTGGGTCTCGACGCAGCACCAGTCGAAGCGGTCGCGGGCGGCACACCCACGGAAAACGCCGCCGACCTCCGTGGTATCGTCACCGGCGACATCATGGGCGCGAAACGCGATATCGTGCTCGCGAACGCCGGCGCGGCGGTGTACGTCGCGGGCGTCGCCGACAGCATTCAGGATGGCGTCGAGCGCGCCCGCGAGGCCATCGATTCCGGCCGTGCCGGCGAGAAACTCGCTGCACTGCGCACGGTCGAGGCGATCGCGGGCGAGAACGCATGACCCGAACGAAACTCTGCGGACTGACCCGCGAGTGCGACCTCGACGCCGCCATCGACGCCGGCACCGACATGGTTGGATTCGTCTCAGAAGTACCAATCGAGACGCCGCGCGAGCTCACACCCGACCGCGCCGCCACGCTCGCCGAGCGTGTTCCCGAATCGGTCACGAGCGTGCTCGTCACGATGCCCGCAACGCCAGCGGACGGTGTGGCGCTCGTCGAAGAGGTCCAGCCGGACGCGATACAGGTCCACGGCTGCTCGCCGGCCGACACCGCGGCGCTCGCCGAGCGCATCGCCATCCCGGTGATTGCAGCCGTCGATACGGCCGACGACGACATCGAAGAATACGCGGGCATAGCGGACGCGCTCGTGCTCGATTCGACCGACGAGCAGGGTGCGGGCGGCACCGGTGAGACCCATGACTGGGCGCGCGCACGGGCGGTCGTCGCCGCCCTCGACACTCCTGTGCTGCTCGCCGGCGGTCTCACGCCCGCAAACGTCGCGGGCGCGGTCGAGAGAGTCGCGCCGTTCGGCGTGGATGTATCGAGCGGCGTTGAGCGCGAGCGAAGCGAGCGCGATGCCCGTCGGGATGCGGGGCAATCCGACGGCGTCGAAGCAAGCGCGGGAGCGAAAGACCACGCGAAGCTCCGGCGGTTCGTCGAGCGCGCCCGCGGGGAGCCGGTGGAGGCATGAGCAACGCCGCCCTGACGCCGAGCCGCGAGCGTTTCATGGAACTCGCGGGCGACCGGGACGGCCCGGCGGTCGTGCGCGCGGTGGCCCGGCTCGACATCGACAGCGAGCCACTGGCGGCGTACGCGACGCTCGCCGACGACGCGGACCACACCTTCCTCCTCGAAAGCGCCGAGAAAGTCGCCTCCAGCGACCCCGACGGGGCGTTCGCGCCCATGGAGAACGACGGTCACGCGCGCTACTCCTTTATCGGCTACGACCCGGCGGCCCTCGTCACAATCGGCCCGGACGAAACGGATATCGAGTGTTTCGAGGAACGATATCGAGGAGCCGTCGACAGCAGCACCGGCGACACCCTCGACCGGCTCCGCAGCGCGCTCCCCGACGCCGACCGCGTGAACTTCCCCGCGACCAACCGCCAGCAGCTCGACGGTGGTCTGGTGGGCTATCTGGCCTACGATTCGGTCTACGACTTGCATCTCGACGAAGTGGGTTGCGCCCGCCCCGACTCGCCGGTGCCCGATGCCCAATTCGTCCTGAGCACCAAGACCGTCGCGTTCGACCATGCTTCCGGCGAGGTCTCGCTCGTGTTCACGCCGCTCGTCCGCCCCGACGACGACCCTCACGCCATCTACGACGACCTCGACGCCGAGGTGGCGCGCGTCCGCGAAGCGCTCACGGACTGTGTGGTCGACATGGGTGGTTTCGAGCGTCACGAGGAGACGGCCGGCTCGCGCGAAGAGTACGAAGAGTCCGTACGCCGGGCCAAAGAGCACGTTCTCGACGGCGACAGCTATCAGGTTGTGCTCTCGCGCGCCCGCGAACTCGTCGGCGAGATCGACCCGCGCGGACTGTACGCCGCCCTCCGCGAGATCAACCCCTCGCCGTACATGTACCTGCTCGAATACGGCGAGCGCTCGGTGGTCGGTGCAAGCCCCGAAACGCTCGTTTCGGTTCGAGGGGATGAGGTCGTCTCGAACCCGCTTGCCGGCACCAGTCCCCGAGGGGAGAGTCCGGTCGAGGACCGCCGGCTGGCCGGCGAGTTGCTCGCCGACGAGAAAGAACGCGCCGAGCACACCATGCTCGTCGACTTGGCGCGCAACGACGTACGCCGGGTGAGCCGGCCCGGGTCGGTACGGGTGGGGGAGTTCATGACCGTCCTGAAATACTCCCACGTCCAGCACATCGAATCCACGGTCACGGGGCAACTGGCCGACGACAGGGACGCCTTCGACGCGGTGCGGGCGGCCTTCCCGATGGGGACGCTCTCGGGTGCGCCGAAAGTCCGCGCGATGGAGATAATCGACGACCTCGAAGCCTCCCCACGAGGATTGTACGGTGGCGGCGTCGGCTATTTCTCGTGGGACGGCGATGCCGATGTCGCCATCACCATTCGGACGGCGCTCATCGAGCACGCACGACCCGACGACGGCGACGACCACATCACGGTGCGGGCGGGGGCAGGGGTCGTCGCCGACTCCGAGCCCACAAGCGAGTACGACGAGACCGAACGGAAGATGGACGGCGTGCTCGCCGCGCTCGAACGCATCGAGCGGCCATCGACGGTCGTCGAGCCACGCCAATGACCGACTCGACCAACCCGAACGAACGCGACGACCGCCCGCGCGTCCTGTTCATCGACAACTTCGATTCGTTCACGTACAATCTCGTCGAATACGTGAGCGAACACGCGAACACCGAAGTCGTCCGCAACACGGTCTCGCTCGACAACGTGCGCGCCGCCGATCCCGACGGCATCGTCATCAGTCCGGGTCCGGGCCATCCCGAAAACGACCGCGACGTGGGCGTCACGCTCGACGTGCTTCGAGAGGTGAGTCCCCACGTGCCGACGCTCGGTGTCTGTCTCGGGCTCGAGGCCGCCGTCTACGCGTATGGGGGATCGGTCGGGCGCGCACCGGAACCGGTCCACGGCAAGGCCGTCGCCATCGAGCACGACGGTCGTGGTGTCTTTACCGGTCTCGACCAAGGGTTTCGGGCCGGGCGCTATCACTCGCTGGTCGCCACCGAGGTTCCCGATTCCTTCGTCGTGAGCGCGCGCACTGCCGACCTCGTGATGGGGGTTCGCCACCGCGAACACCCAATCGAGTGCGTGCAGTTCCACCCCGAGAGCGTCCTTACTGGTGTCGGCCACGACGTGATTCGGAACTTCCTCGACACGCTCGATGGTGAGCGCGTCCCGAGCGCGAATCAGTAGGGTTAACCCGACCAGCCACCCAGTCGAGAACAACTCATGCGTTCGCCCTCCCGCCAGCATCTCGGTATGTGGCTTCTGGTCCTCGCGGTCGTCATCGTCGTCGGATCGCTCGCGGTGAGCGCGGCCACCGCACCGAGTGCCGGCGCGGCCGACAACGATTCGTCACGGGGTGCGACCATCGTCGGGATGCAGGCCGAAGGGGCGGTCACACAGTTCAACGCGACCGGCGACGTCGTCTGGACCGAACGCGGCGAGAACGTCGATTATTTCGACGTAACGAAACTCGACAACGGCACCGTGCTCGCGGGGTTCATCGTCGAGGGCCAGCAGTCCTGCGGGGAGTACGAAGCGCCCTGCTCGCGGACGGGCTACCGGCTCATCGAGCCGCAGCCGGAGCCGCGCATCATCAACGAGTGGTCGTTCCCGGTGGCAACGAAATTAAATAGCGAAGTCCACGACGCGAACCTCCTGCCCTCCGGCGAGGTACTCATGACCGACATGGACGCAGAACGCGTGTTCACCGTCGCACCCAACGGTACGACCACGTGGCAGTGGAACGGCAGCGCATTCTACGACGCGCCGCCGAACCCCAGCCAGACCGACTGGCTCCATATCAACGACGTCGACCCCATCGGAGAGGGCCGGTATATGGTCTCGGTCCGCAACGCGAACCAGCTGCTGGTCATCGAGCGCGGTGAGGGCGTCGTCGACGTCATCAACGAGGACACCGAGCGGTCCAACGATGCGAACTGCAAGGCGAACGACGGGCTTGCCGACTATAACAACGACAGCGCCGGCGACGTTCGCTGTGGCGATCCAGAAGTGCTGGACCACCAGCACAACCCCCAGTATCTGGGTCCGGGCGCGATACTCGTCGCCGACAGCGAGAACGACCGTGTGGTCGAACTCCACGAGCGCAACGGCAGCTGGGAGGTCGCGTGGGGCGTCGATTCCGCCAATGGTGTTCGCTTCGACTGGCCGCGCGACGCCGACCGCCTCCCGAACGGCAACACGCTCATCACCGACAGCCGCAACAACCGCGTCGTCGAGGTCACGCCCGAGGGTGAAACCGTCTGGCACACCGAGACCGGCATCTGGCCGTACGACGCCGAACGGCTGCCGTACAACGAACTGCTCGGCGACGACCGGCTCCCGCAGCTGAACGGCACCGGCGACACACCCGGAACGAACAAGGACACGCTCCCGCTGCTCGGGCAGGCCCACGCCGGACTCTCCTACGCCGTGGCGCTGCCGGTCTGGTTCCAGCCGTGGCACATCGGTACGGTCGCCCTCGGCGTGGTGTTCGCCCTCGTCGGCGGCGTACTGGTCTGGAGCGGACGGCGGTAACGAACCCCCACGGCGAACGAGATACCCCTTCACGCTTCGACTGGAGTCGGGCTTCCGTCGGTTGGTCTTTCACGTCGCTATCACTTCCACTCCGCTCTGGATACGTTTATGACCCTCCGGGAAGTAACTAAGGAAGCAGCCCACAGCCTGTGATACCCGAGTAGTACCAACAGTGGTTCAACTGTATTTGTAAAAAGTAAATTGAAGCCGGATAATTTATTGGGGTCGACAGAGAACAGGGAGTTCGTCACCGAATGACCGATTTCACATCACACCGAAAGGGGAGTATTGCTGGTCAACGCACGCACGCTGCCGGAAGAGGCGGTCGATGAGCCGCGCGGACCGCTCGGCCGACGAGGTCGTCTTGCCGGTGAAGCGCACCGACAGTGACAGTCTGGAGGAACGCCTGACCGCGAACGCCTACGAGAACATCCTGCCGGCGCGCTATCTGCGGAAGGATTCGGATGGTGAACTCGTCGAGACACAGGAGGACCTCTTCGAGCGCGTGGCGAAGAACGTCGCGCTCGCCGAGGCGGTCTTCGAGGCCGAGCGCAACGATGTCGAGATCACCGTCACGCCCGCACAGTTGAAGCCCGACCATCCGCGCCGTGACGACCTCGCGAGCGAGGTGTTCGGCAAGGGGACGACCGCCGACGACGTGGCCGAAACGGCGCTCACTCGCTACAACGTCAACAAATTCGCCTACGAGACCGTGGTGCCCGAACTTCCCGAGGGCGTTCGGAGCCACGTCGAGGCGACCGCCGCATCGTTTCGGGAGTCGATGGAGAACCTCTCGTTCATCCCGAACTCGCCGACGCTGATGAACGCGGGCGACGAACTCCAGCAGCTCTCGGCGTGTTTCGTCGACTCGCCCGAGGACGACATCGACGACATCCACCAGACGGCCAAGGAGGCCGCCCAGGTCTTCCAGTCCGGCGGGGGGATGGGCTATGCGTTCTGGCGGCTCCGACCCTACGGCGACGCCGTCGGCTCGACGGGCGGCATCGCCTCCGGCCCCATCACGTTCATGCGCACGTACGACCAGATGTGCGAGACCATCGCGCAGGGCGGCGCCCGCCGCGGCGCCCAGATGGGCGTCATGCGCGTCTCCCACCCCGACGTCATCCAGTTCATCCACGCGAAGAACAAGGACGTCTCGCTCGCCCACTCGCTGCGGCTCAACGACCCCGACGACTTCACCCACACCCAGTTCGTCGACGCGCTGGAGGAAGCACGGGAACTCATCGACGAGGAGGGCAGAGTGCCCGAACACCTCCGCAACGCCGTCGAGGGTCATCTCTCGAACTTCAACATCTCGGTCGGCGTCACCGACGACTTCATGGACGCCCTCGAAAACGACGGCGAGTTCACCTTCACCAACCCCCGCACGGAAGAGCCACACATCGCCACCGAGGAGACCAAGGAG
>CAZJHA010000097.1:0-7837 GCA_964545755.1 uncultured Halobacteriales archaeon
GAATCGTCCGATGAGTCCTCACTGGAGGAATCGTCCGATGAGTCCTCACTGGAGGAGTCGGAGCTAGAGTCCCCGCCCGACTCCGAGGACTCGCTGGAGTCTTCGCTGGAGCTGTCCGAACTCGACGAGGAGCCGTCGTAGCTCGACGAGGAGAGGTTCGGCGCGGGACAGGTGCCGCTCTTGTCGATGTTGCTGACGCTCACGTCGCCGTTGCGGATGCGGACTGCCTGCGCGTCGGCGTTGATGGTGCAGTTTTTGACCGTGCTACCGTCGCAGTTGTTGAATGCGAGACCCGTTCGGCCGCTGCCGGTCTGCTGGATGCAGCAGTTCTCGACGGTCGTCCCGGGGCGGTCCTCGATGAGGACGCCGACCCAGCCAGTCGCGTCACCGGTAACGCTGACGTTGTTGAACGTGCCGCCAGCGTTTTCGGGGTTATCGGCGCTTTTCGCGCGGATTGCATACCCATCGGTGTTGTACTCGACGCGTGTGTCCTCGATGGTGAAGTCCTCGTAGTTCGAGAAGATCTGAATCCCGCCGTCGGCGTCGACTTCCGAACCGATGCGGACGTCACAGTCACGGATGACGGCACCGGAGCCACCCCGGTCGCTTTCGAGGCGGAGACCCGAGCCGTTGAGCATCTCGCCGGGGTTGTCCGAGCGGCTCTCGGAGACGTCGGTGATGGCGGTCACACCCTCGATGTAGCTTCCCTCACTCCCGACGCGGACCTGCGCGACGTCGTTGTTCTTGTAGACGCCACCCTCGACCTGCACGACGCCGGGGGTGCGGCTGGCGTAGACGCCGTTGCCCGAAAAGCCCTCGACGTTGCAGTTGCGCAGCGTGATGGTACCTTTGTTCGTCTCACCGATCCAGACGCCGGTGCGCGAGTATGCACCCATGCGACCCTCGTTGTGGAGGGTCATGTCCTCGACCATCCCCTCGCCGCCCGAGGAGCGAACCATCGGGTTGAACGCGTTCGGCGCGTCGCCGCTGGTCGCCGGACCGACGCCGCGGCCGAGCATTTCGAGACCGTGGACTTCGAGACCGTCGTCCGGTGCGACCTGCACCGTGGGCGTGGCGCTGCTGTGGTCGATGGTGACGTTCTCAAGCAGGACGTTCGTCCCGTAGTTGATGTTGATGACCTTCGCAGTCGAGTCGTCGGGGACGGTGAAGGTGACGTCGCCCTCGCCGACGATACCGAAGTTGCTGTAGCCGTTCAGGGCGTTCTCCCCGGCGAGTTCGTAGGTCCCCGAGGGGAACTTCAAGAGGGTGTCGCTGCCGGCGGCCGACTGCAGTGCGTCGTCACACGCCTCGTTGCCGTTCGGGTCAGCGCCGGCGTCGTCGACCATGTCCACGACGTTGTCGAAACTGATTCCGTGGCGCTCGGTCGCCGCCGCCCCCTCCCCAGCGAGCAGCGGGACCGACACGGCGGCTGCACCGGCGGCCTTCAGATACGACCGGCGGCTCGGTTTGAAACGCTTCTCTGTGCTATCGCTATTGGTGTCCGCTCCGTCGCGTGGCATCGTCTGCTCATTAGGCATTCGTAAAATACCGCTTCTGGCTAGTTAGTTACGTTTACGTATTTTTTAGCCAGCATAGACGGCATTTCGTCTCGAATCACCATAAATGCGCTTTCGAAACAGCTGTAAAGATGATCTGGATGGGGTTGAGACCGGCCAGCGTGCGCGAGTGGTAGTCGGTGACATGACACGGTAACGGCCGACATAGCCATCCGTACCGGCGAGGATTACTGGCGGTCCCAGTCGATCCAGTCGTGCTCCCAGCCGTTGCGCCGCTTCGTGTTCGCCCGTGCGCGCTCACGGTCCTCCCGAACAGTTCTATTGCGCTCGACCGTATCGGACTGCTCGCCCTCGACGAGCAGCGGCGCGAACCGCACCGGGCCGAACCGCTCGCGCGTCCCCCGTTCATCGATGGCGACGAGCGACTGGTCGTGGCTGCCGACGGGCGCGACGAGCCGTCCGGTGGATGAAAGCTGGTCGACGAGCGCGCGCGGCGGGCGCACCGTCGCGGCTTCGAGGAGAATCCGGTCGAACGGCGCGTACTCGGGGAATCCATCGGTGCCGTCGCGGCGGTCGACGAGCACGCCGCCGTAGCCCGCACGCGAAAGATTCCGGCGCGCATCGACGACGAGCCGGCGGGCGATGTCGACGGCGTGGACGTTCTCTTGGCCCACGATTTCGGCGGCCACGGCGGCCGTGTAACCGACGCCGGCACCGACGACGAGCATGCTGTCGCCGGGGGTGAGCGAAAGCGCTTCGAACAGGCGCGCGACCGTACTCGGCGCGAGTACGCGCGTGTTCGCGTGTTCGGTCGTCCGGTCGGCGTAGGCCGCGCTCTCCTCGAGGAGGAACTCGTGGCGCGGCACGTTCCGCATCGCCACGCTGAGCGTTTCGCTCTCGACGATCCCCTTGCTCTCGTGTTCGAGACCGTCGACCATGTCCTCGCGCACCGCCGCAGGCTCCATAGCCGACGTTCGCTTCGTGCTGCCTTGAATCGCGTGCCTTCGGGTGCGTGCTATCGGGGCGTACCGAGAACAGTTCTTATTCGCCCTGCATCGGGACGAACCGCACGCCGCCGTGGCTCTCCCTGTCGAGTCCGCCGTCGGCCCGTCGTCGGGCACGAGCGAGTGTCTGTCGCCGCCGTCCAACGGGCGCGACGATGTTCCCGCTGGGTCGAACTTGTTCGATAACGGTCTCCGGGATGTCGGGCGCTGCACAGGTGAGATACGCGCCGTCGTAGGGTGCGTGCTCGGGCCAGCCATCATGACCGTCGCCGACGCGGATGGCGATGTCGTAATCGAGTTTTGAGAGGCGCTTGCGGGCGCTCTCGGCGAGCGCTTCGTGGTACTCGACGCTCTTGACATTGCCCGCAATCGCGGCCGTGACGGCGGCGTGATAGCCACAGCCGGTGCCGATTTCGAGAATCGAGTCCTCGGGATTGGGTGCGAGCAGGTCGGTCATGATGGCTACCATGTGCGGGGCGCTGATGGTCTGGTCCTCGCCGATGGGTAGCGGCCGGTCGTCGTAGGCGTTCGTCTGCTGGCTTGCGGGCACGAACTCGTGGCGTGGGACGGCGAGCAGCGCCTTACGGGTGGCTTCGCGCTCGATGCGACCCTGCTCGTCGAGGCGGGCAACGAGCCGCTCGCGTGCTCGCTCGTGGTCCATCACCAGACCGACCACGCCCCACTCGACTCGTCGTCGGCGTACACCCGATTGACGTCCTTGGCGAAGGCCATGTCGCCGTCGTGGTCGAGATGCTCGAACCCGTAGCCCTCGGCGTCAGCGCGTAGGTGAATGCCCTTCACCATGAAGGTCTCGTCGGCGAGGCTCTCCTCCTCGCCGACCGTGAACTCGTAGTCGCCGGGCACGCGGAGTTCGATGCCCCGGGTTTCCTCGCCCCCATCCGTGGGATTGAGCGTCACGTCGACGGCGACGTTGCCGACGACGCGCGTCCAGAGGGTTTCGATCTCTCCGACGCCCGCTTCGTCGGTGCGCCCGCCCTCGACTTCGAGGCTCGTGATTCGCACAGTTAGAAGTGCCTCGGGCGTATCGAGGACGAACTCCTCGCCGACGGCCAGTCGCTCCTCGCTTGGGATTTCAGTGGTCGTCGCAAACGATTCGCCGTCCTGTGAGACGATGACGTCGCGCTGTTCGGTGTCGGGTGTTTCGAGGCGGGTCTTGTGAACGTGGCCACAGTCGCCACAGCGGACGGTCGCCTGTCCGCCGGATTTCAGCAACTCGTGGACCACGGGTGTGTCGGGCGCACACGCCGGACAGGTGGTGCCGACGCGCTCGGTGGCTTCGTTCATGGACGGTCTACCGGTCGCACGGATAAAAGCCCGTGGCGTTCGCTACGACCCGCTCGGTGTCGGCAGGTCGATTGCCTCGCCGTCGGCGTACACAGTTGGGTCGCGGAGGATGCCGTCGAGATGCAGCGGCGCTTGGACGTCGCCGCCGATGCCGTGGTCGTCGCCGATGGCGATGTGGACAGTACCAGCGGCCTTCTCGTCCAATAGAACTGACCCGACCAGTTCGGTGACGGCGACGTTCGTCCCGATGCCGAGCTCGGCGAGGTTGTAGGCGTCCTCGCCGACCTCCTCCACGCCACGCTCGACCTGTTCGCGGACGTCCCAGTCCGAGATGTCGGTCACGAACCCGTCCTCGACGATGAACTCGATTTCCTTATCGAGCAGCCCGTGGGGCATCATCGTGCCATCGACGACGTAGGTTCCCGACGCGGTCTCGGGGCTAACGAACACCTCGCCCGCCGGTAGGTTCGACATCATGCCCGCCTCGTGGACGATGCCCGTGTCGGCAAGCCACTCGCGCTCGCCCGGCTCGAACGTGATGTCGGTACCTGCGGGCGAGGTCACGCGGATCTCGCTCGCGTCGGCGACCGCTTCCAGCACCGTCTCGCAGCTACGCTCGATGGTGCGGTAGTCGGCATCGAGTCCGGTACGGAACACGTCCTCGGTGATGCCCGGTAGGGTTGCGATGCGCGCGCCGGCCTCGTTCGCTCCCGAGCGGGCGCGCGTGTGACTCAGGCTCTTGGTCGTCGGACAGAACACGACATCGCTCCCGCGCATGGCCGCGGCGACGGGTGCCGGCGGCTCGGTGCCGTGTTGGTCGCCCGGTGGATAGCGCACGAGCACTACGTCGTCGCTCACTACGCAGGCGGCATCGTACAGTGCCTGCCCGATAGAGAGACGTTCGTCGTCAGTAACTATGGCGCAGGATTCCTCGGAGCCGAGTGCGAGACACTGATCGACCGCCGTCTCGGCGGCACTTTCGAGCGTCGCCCCGGACGATTGGCTCATGGCCCACTGGAGGGGAAGGGGGTGGGTGAGGCTTTCGGCCGGACTGCCGTCCGTCGAACGGTCGTGGCCGATGCCAGCCGTCGGCCGAAGACAGTAGAAACGATTATCCCGGTCGGTCGGACATGACTGGTATGCTCAGCGTCGGCGTCAACGGCTACGGCACCATCGGCAAGCGCGTCGCGGACGCGGTCGTCGCCCAGCCGGACATGGAACTCGTGGGTGTGGCGAAGACTCGACCGAACTTCGAGGCCGAACGCGCCACGGAGAGGGGCTATCCGCTCTATGCGGCCATCGAAGAGCGCGCCGGCCGGTTCGAAGAGACCGGCATCGACCTCGCCGGCATGGTCGAGGAACTGGTCGAGCAGGCGGACGTGATGGTCGACGCAACACCCTCGGGCATCGGTGCGGAGAACAAATCGCTGTACGACGAGCACGGCACGCCCGCGCTCTATCAGGGCGGCGAGGACGCCGACCTGGTGGACGCGAGCTTCAACGCCCGCTCGAACTTCGCCGATGCCGTGGGCACAGACCACGTCCGCGTCGTCTCGTGTAACACCACAGGATTGTCGCGGCTGGTCGCCCCACTGGAAGAGGAATACGGCATCGAGAAGGTGCGCGCGACGCTCGTCCGGCGGGCGGGCGACCCGGCCCAGAGTTCGCGCGGGCCGGTCAACGACATCCTGCCCGATCCCCGGACGATCCCCTCCCACCACGGTCCCGACGTTCAAACCGTCTTCCCGGACCTCGCCATCGACACGCTGGGCCTCAAGGTGCCGGCGACCCTGATGCATACCCACTCGGTCAACGTCTCGCTCGACGGCGATGCCACGGCCGAGGAGGTTCGGGACCTGCTCGCCGAGCAGTCAAGAACGTTCGTGATTCCCGAAGGGATGGGTATCGACGGCGCGGGCAAACTGAAAGAACTCGCGCTCGATGCCGGCCGTCCGCGTGGCGACCTCTGGGAGAACTGTATCTGGGGCGAGTCGATTTCGGTCGAAGGCGACGACCTCTACCTGTTTCAGGCCATCCATCAGGAATCCGACGTCGTGCCCGAGAACGTCGACGCCATCCGAGCGGTGGCGGGCACGGCCGACGCCGACGAGAGCATCCAAACGACCAACGACGCGCTCGATATGGGTTTGTAGCGGGCCACACCACGCCGTGGCTCGCTAGCGTGAATCGTGGTTCGAATCCAATCACGGCCGTACGATGCTCGCGTTGACGCGAACCCTTTTGTCCCGTGCGCGCCTACTGACAGCCATGCAACCGGGCGACCGCGACGACCGCGACCCTTTCGAGGACATCTTCAGCGAGATCGAGCGGATGATGAACGGCATGATGAACGGTAACGTCGACGTTCGCACCGACAGCGTGGGCACCGACGCCCACATCGATGTCCAGGAGGACGGTGACCTCGTGCGCGTGATCGCCGACCTGCCGGGCGTCGACAAGGAGGCCATCGACCTCACCTGCGACGGCCGGCGCGTCACCATCGAGGCCGCGAGCGACCGCCACGAGTTCGACGAGCACGTCTCGCTGCCGGTCCGGGTGGACGAAGGGTCGGCGAACGCGACCTACAACAACGGGGTTCTCGAAGTCGTCTTCGAACGCGCCAACACCTCCGCCGACATCGACCTCTGAGACGGACGCCGTAGCGGGTGCGCTCGCTCGTTTCAATTCGCTCATGCGCCGCTCGCGGGCAGCGACCGCGTCGCAGCTGCTTCGCCGCGGCCCCAAGCGCTAGGTCCCCGATACGGAACCGAATTGCGTCGACCAGTATTGATAAAGGCCGGCGACGGCAAGCCACGGACACAGGCCGGTCAAGGCCATGAACTATAACCAATGCGACTGAATGGGGGAACACGGAAGCAGACCGAAACGAGCACTCTCCATGGGAGCTGAACACAGCGCAACGGACGATGGAATCGCACCGGCGGTCGACGACGGCGAGCTGGTCGTCGTCTCCAATCGCCAGCCGTACACGCACAGCTACGAGCGAACCGACGGCGAACGCTCGATCACTGTCAACCGGCCGGCCGGCGGGCTGACGGCGGGTCTCGACCCGGTGATGCAGCAAACGGATGGGACGTGGATAGCGTGGGGCGACGGCGAGGCCGACGCCGACGTGACCGACGACGATGGGGAAGTACGGATGCCGCCCGAATCGGAGGCCTATACCCTGAAACGCCTCTGGCTCACCGACGAGGAGGTCGAGGGGTATTACTACGGCTACTCCAACCGCGTGCTCTGGCCGCTCTGTCACGGCGGCACGATGAAGACCGAGTACGTCGAGCGCTACTGGCAGCGCTACCAGCAGGTCAACGAGACCTTCGCCGACGCGGTCATCGAGACCGCCGGCGAGGATTCGCTGGTCTGGTTTCAGGACTACCACTTCACGCTCGCACCCCGACAGGTCCGTGAGGCCGTGCCCGACAGCGCCTTCCTCACCCACTTCTGGCACATCACGTGGCCCGGCTGGGACACCTTCCGGGCGTGTCCCCAACACGAGCAGCTGCTCGAAGGGTTGTTGGGCAACGACCTGTTGGGATTCCACGTCGAGCGTTACTGCGAGAACTTCCTCGACTGTGTGGACGAGGCCCTCGACGACGCCTTCATCGACCCCGAGGGCGGCCGCGTCAACTACGAGGGCCACACCACGGTCGTGAAGGCGTTCCCGATGGGTATCGACGCCCAGTCCATCCGCGAGTGCAGCGAGGAGGCTGGCGAGGAGTTCTGGGACGACTTCCGCGCGACCCACGACATCGATGCGGCAACGAGCGTGGTCGTCGGCGTCGACAGGCTCGACTACACCAAAGGCATCGTCGAGCGTCTCGAAGCGCTCGAACGTCTCTGGGAAGTCGAACCCGAATACCGGGAAGCGGTGACGTACGTCCAGAAGGCCAGCGAGAGCCGGTCGCTCATCCCCGACTATCAGGACCTCCAGACCGAAGTCCGCGAGACCATCGAGCGCATCAACGACCGTTTCGGCACTGCGGACTGGCA
>CAZJHA010000098.1:0-7770 GCA_964545755.1 uncultured Halobacteriales archaeon
TCGGCGGAGCGGTCATCGGCGTGTATGGACTCGTTCAGGAGGATCTTGGTCTCTGTAGCAACCCTATCATCGAAGTCACGCCGCCGGAGGGGACCGCCGACCTCGCCGCCGGCGACGCACAGCCGTCGCTGCCCCACATTGCCTACGAGGAGATGACCCGCGACGAACAGCGTGGATTCAAGACGGCGCTCAACGTGGTGAACAACGAGGAGGAAGTCGAAGGCAACGTCACCCACCTCCCGCTGTTCCGCAACGGTGCCATCGTCGAGTATCGCGGCGAGGAGTATTACGTGGCGGTCAGTTCGTTCAACGAATGCGTCGACCCGGGCGCGTTCGACCTCCCGTTCAGTATCGCTGGAGTAATCGTTGGCGCGGGTATCGTCGCCGCCCCCAGCCTCTGGAGACGGTTCCGATAACACCATGACGGATTACGACATCCATCGACCGAGTTTTTCGGCCACGACCACGGATGACTGGGAGTTCCCGACCGAGCAGGACTTCGCAACCGATGACCTCTCGTCGGTCGCCAACCATTTCCTGCTGTCAGCCTCGGGATTCGACGACCCCGACCAGTTCGAGGATTTACAGTTGCCGGTGGTCAACTCTCAGGGCTATCTGAGTATTAACGGGCTCTGGACCGCCCGGAGCGGCCCCTACAGCGTCGAGCGTATCGCGGATATCAACCCCGAAACGAAAGCAGAGGTGCTGGACCTCATCGATGACCTCGGCACGGAGAACTTCGATACCTTCGAGGACGTTACCGTGACTGACCCCGAGTGGGGGGCGACGACCGGAAGCCAGCCGGCAGATTCGGCGGGTGGGGTCGTCGATGCCGCTGTTGATGCGGCGGAGGCGTCGTACTCGCCGGACGGTGCCGTCGTCGGTCTCGTATTCCTTCTCGTCGCCGCTGCCGTCGTCGACTGGCGGGGATGAGGCGATGGGCTGCCGCCATCAGGCGGGGTGGATCACTGGAAGGTCGTACCGACGAACGCGATGTCGATTCGTGGTTCGGCATATTCGAAGACGAGACCGACGACGAGTCCGTAGAGACACTGCCCAAGGAAGGTGAGGACGACGAATAGGACGAGCGCTATACTCGTCTCGCCGGAGTAGAAGGCAATGGCGAAGCCACTCCAGCCGATGGCGGCGAAAGTGACACCGCTGACCGCCATCCGCCAGCCGGGGAGGTACTGATGCAGTGCAGCAAACAAGAACGGCCACGTCGTCATCCCGCCGCCGACGAAGATGAGATAGCCTACGAGCGGATCGCCAGTCCCGAGGAACGGGTCGCCGATGCCGGCGAGCGATGCCATCTCGCCGAACTGTGTGGGATCAAACGCATCGAGGCGAATAGCGACGTAGAGCACGACGCTATCAGCAAGCGTGCCGAGACCGCCGGCGATGGCCCCGACGATGCCGCCGACGACGATGCGCCGGAGATCGTTCGCCGCTTTGCTTTCGGATTCGCCAGTCACCTGTTCGACGAGCGAGCCGGTATCGACCATGCCCATGAGAACACCCACGGCCGCAAAAAGCCTGCTCCGTGGAGAGTTATCGGCGTTCATTCGCCAGCAGTAGGTTCTTGTGCATGCTATCCATCAACAGCCATAATGAGACGAGGATATACGGTAGGGGTACTGGCGTTTGTGGCATTTTTTGTCAGTGCTGTCGATCCAGTGGCCGCACAATCGATCAACAAGGCGCTGATTCGAAACCTGAACCGTCAGCTGCTGTACGTCGCCGTCCCCCTTGCTATACTGGTCGAGACGGTGCTGTTTTATGCCGTCTGGCGGCACAAGGATAATGAGAACCCCACGCCGACCCGCGAGAACCGCTCGCTCGAAATCACGTGGACGATTGCGACCGCTATCATCCTCCTGTTCGTCGGGTTCGCCTCCTACAATGTGCTGGCCAATCCATATATCTCACCGTCGTATGGGAATCAGGAGGTCGCTGGAGCGAACGTGTCGAACCCTCACCTCCAAGGGGCAATCCTCCCCAACGATCCGGATGCCGTCGTGGTTGAGGTCATCGGCTACCAATGGGGCTGGGGGTTCGTCTATCCTGAAGAAAACGTCACTACGAACAACGTCTCGGTACTGCCGGCGAACAAAGACGTCTATTTCCACCTCACGGCACGGGAAGTGATACATTCGTTCCACGCGCCCGAACTCGGTCTCAAACAGGACGTCATTCCCGGCGAGACCAACACGATCCGAACCAACGTCACGAAAACCGGCCAGTATCGGGTCTACTGTTCGGAGTACTGCGGGGCTGGCCACTCGCGGATGTACGCCAATCTCACTGTGGTTTCCGAGCAGCGATACCGCAACTGGCTCGCTCAACAGCGCAACGCACAAAATGGCACGCCCGCAGCCATCAACGCGACCAACACCAGTCAGACTAAGCGAGCGACACCGACGCGCCGACGTACAGTAGCGTGACGATGAACACCCACACGAGGTCGACGAAGTGCCAGTAGAATGATATCGTCACCATCGAAGTGTCGCGCTCACCCGATAGCTGGCCGAGCAGCCCGCGGGCGAAGAGCACACCGAGCAGTATCGTCCCACTGACGACGTGCAGTCCGTGCAGCCCCGTCAGCCCATAGAACGCGCTGCCGAACGTTGAGGAGATGGTGAAACCTTCCTTGACGATGAGGTCGTAGTACTCGTAGATCTGGCCGAACACAAACAGCACCCCGAGGGCGAGCGTCGCACCGAGTAGGCTCAGAAATCGCCGGCGATTGCCGTCTTCGAGCGCAGAGTGGGCAGAGTGAAGCGTGACACTGCTGACGAGGAGCGCGACCGTGTTGACGAACAATACCGGACTCAACAGCCCAGGAATCTCACCCGGCGGCCACCCTCCCGCCCGAATGAAGAGATAATAGATGAATCCACCGGAGAAGGTGGCGACGTCACTGATCAGAAAAAGCACCATCCCGCCTCGGAGTGCGCGCGGCGCGCGCTCTGCCAGCCCACGCGTCCAGAAGTCGATGAGAAAAGCATGGTAGAGCCAGCCGAACAGACCGACGAGGAAGACGCCCGCACCGATGAAGAAGACGATTGGCCCATAGAATCCGGGGATGGGTGCGACATTGCCGTTACCAAAGAAGTACAGGCCGGCACCGAGATACAGTCCGACAGTCCCGTGCACCAAGACGACCGGCCACCACGTCGCTTCACTCCTGCCCGCTGGGACGTCCGCTCCCGCCGGCGGCTCCTGTCCGTCGCCCGGTTCGACCGCCTCGTTCGTTCCCATGACCACGGATTGGACGGACCTCCCAAAAGTCCCCGGCCTGCGTTCGTCGAAATGCGCTCAGCCGTTCGTTTCGGCGATCGGTCGCGAGCGCGAGTCCGTCATTAGCGTCTCCTGCTCGGGGAGATAGCACACCGCGAGAATGCCGACAGCATAGACCGTCGCGCTGGCGGCGACGACCGTATTGATACCGTCGAAGACGGCGATTTCGTAGCCTATTAGAATCGGGAGCGGGACGGCCGCCAGCCGCGCGAGCGTCCATACCACCGTAATCCCCGTTCCATCGCTCGGAACGAGTTCAGGGAGGGACATAGAGAGCCAGCCGAATTGCCCGACCGTGAAGTAGCCGACGATCACTGCCATCACCGAGAAGAGAAGGGGAGTGCGTATCAGCAAGAATAGCCCAAACACGGTCGACAGTGACCCGATAGCCATGACCAGCAGTGAGCCGACCCGGCCGATGCGCTCGGCGATGGTATCGGCCGTGAGTGAGCCGGCAATCCCGCCGATACCGTAGCACACACCCGCGATGGCGGCCCAGAGGCTAGGATTTGCCAGCCCGTACCCCTCCACGACGGTGGTCGCATACGCCGGAAGCCACGCGACGACGCCCCACCAGCCCGCAAGCGCCGCGAACGCCAGCGCGGCAGCCACGATGGTTCGTCGCCGAAGCGAGCCCCGAAACATGTCCCCGATGGAGAGTACGTCCGTTTGGTCGTCATTCTCAGTCAACTGTGCCGAACCGGCCACACGGCGAACGAAGGGAGTCGCTATCGCCGGCAACACGCCGATGGCGAAGAGGTATCGCCACGATTCCGGACCAAAAACCGGCGCGAGGAACTGCGGGTCGAACATCTGAAAGGCAGCCCATGCGACCGATGCGAGGACCATCCCGCCGCCGAAACCGGCACTAATGGAGCCTGTGTACCGGTCGTCAGTCGTCCTCGCGACTATGCTCGTGGGTTCACCCCCGATGCCGAGGAACGCGCCGGCGAGGAATCGAAGGACTGCGAACGCCAGAAACGTCTCGCTTGCGGCGGTCAGACCGGCGACGACCGCATAGCCGAGCAAGCCAACCGTTACCGCGTTCGCCCGACCGATGACGCCGACGGTGAGCGCGCGAACCGCCCCGCCGACGGCCCACCCCAGAAGCGTCGCGGCCAACACGACACCGGCGTAGAAATACAGCGACGAGGCAGCATACGGCGAGAGGAGATCGCCAAGGATCGGCCCGAGCGCCACCACGAACACGAACGACTCGTAGCCGTGAAACAGCCACCGCAACGCCCCGACTGTCGGCAAGCGAGTGCCATCCGTCTGATCGTCGTCTTTGGCCATCGAGTACAGCCTCGCCCTTGAGTCAGTTAAGCGCTTCCTGGAGTGAGCCAGCCATGCGAGCCGAGGCAGAATATGCCAGCATGGAAGCTAAGCCGATACCGCGACGAACCAGCCTATGGATGGGCGCTTGGATGGAGGGTTCGACGCAGCCATCGGCCGACGGGCAGCGCTGAAGGCCGGTGGAAGCGGCCTCCTCGCGCTCTCGCTGGCCGGCTGTATCGGGCCTGCGAACATTGGTGAGCGTGGACTGAACCCGCCGTCGTCGGACACCATCGAACAGGGCGGGGTTTTCACTATCGGCGTCACCGACCCGCCGGCAGGGACGAATCCGCTGGCGGTTTCGAGCGAAGAATCGTACGGTATGCTTGACCTCCTGTACGGATTCGGGACGACCGTGGACCCGCTCGATTTCGGGGTACATCCGAGTGTCTTCGCCAACTGGTCCGAACACCACACTGAGACGCCGACCGCGAAACCGACGGTGCGGTTTACTGTTCGCGAGGGCTTAACATTCACCGACGGCACCGACTGCAGCGTTGAGGATGTCCTGTTTACTTATCGGTACCTGCTCGACCACCGTCCGGAAAAGTATGCATCGATGCTCGACCCCATCGAATCCGTCGAGCGAGTGTCGTCGAGTCGCTTTGATCTCAGTATGCAGCTCTCGGAACTGGTCAGCACCTACGACTCCGTCCAGCTCGCCGTCCCCGTCCTCCCGAAACACATATGGAAGGATATTGCCAGTCCTGCGGAGTACCGTCCAACCGACCACGGCGGTCCCGTCGGTCTCGGTCCAGCTCGTGTGAAGACCTACGACCCCGACACCGCAATCGAACTCGCCTTTCGTGAGGACTACCCGCTTGCGGATTTGGAGTGGAAGAGAAAGAAGGAGGAACTGCTTCATGGCGGCCCGTTTCTCGACGGTCTTCGCTATCGTGTCTACGAAGATGACACCGCCCTCGAAACAGCGTTCCGTCGCGGTGACGTCGACGCCATGTACGGCTCGCACACAGCCGAGGAAATCAAACCTCTACTCGACAGCCGAAACCTCGTTCGTGGCTCTGGCGAGGGCTACAAAGCGTTCGGGTTCAACCTGCGACGGACGCCGCTTGACGACCTCCCCTTCCGGCAGGCGCTCGGGTTCGCGTTCGACGACCGCTACTGGGTGGAGCGACTCAACGACGGCCACGTCATCTCGGGCGATTTCGTCGCGCCACCGGATTACACGGCCGTTAGACCCGAACACCAGCCGTCCATCCTTCCTCGTCCCGTTCGCCCGGCCAGCCAGCAACTACTCGCCGGTCCCTCAACGGAGGCGTTCGCGTTCCGCGAAACCGATGATGGCTCGCTCGATGTCGAGGGGATTCGGTCGTTCCTCACAGAGGGGGCGTTGATTACTGGTGGCTCCGGTACGTTCGCCGGTGAACGCTATCCGGGCAGCCTGACCGGTGTCGAAGCGTCCCAGACCGAGGCGAAATACGAGTACACGTTCGGCCCGGTCGAATCGGGCGTGCTCAAAGCCGCCGATACCGAGCAGGAGCTGCGAGTTGATGGAACCACGATTACGGCGATACACGAGGGACCGCTCGCGCTTCTGACGCGTCCGGCGAGCGAATACCCCGAGGAGGCGAAAATGACGCGGCGGTATGCAAGTGCTCTCCGTCGCATTGGCATTCCAATCGAACGGCGCGAGCTGCCATCTGAAAAACTGCGCACGGCGGTCTACCGCGACGAAGAGTTCGCTATCGCGCCAATCGACGGAGAGTCGGTCTCCGAGTTCGCCATCGAGACGCTCTACGAACGCTTTCACAGCGACAACGCCGACGACCACGGCACCACCGACATCGGTACGCGAAAGAACACCGATGAGTTCGTGCGAAATGCGACCGGCTACGGTCTCACCGAGAGCGCCACGGCCGACGACCTCATCGCAGCTGCGCGCGAGGAGATGGCTGTCGAGTCCAGAAACGACCTGATTCGTCGGGCCATCGAACGAGTCTATCTCGATATCCCAGTGATAGTCGCCTCTTACGAGAAGCTGTACTGGCCGACCAACCGGATAGACTTCGATGGCTACGTTGAGAGCCTCCCCGCTCCGGGTGACACGTATCTGTCGACGGAGTTACTCCAGCTTCACCGGGCCAGCACGAACAGTGTGCTGGTCGCTCGTCGTTAGTCGCCCGCTTGCCCGGAGCCGGCTTGGCTACCATCGTTTCCCATACTGAAGGGAGCGGGACCGGTCGGAACGACGTCGTGACCCATCGACCAGTTGGTGACCTTGGCGAACGCGACGTATGCCGCACACAGCGCCGAGGCCAGCCCGAAGTAGCCCCCCCAGACATTGAGGGCGGTGACATCGAACCAGTAGCCGAGACCGATGAGACCGTACGTCATCGCTAACGTGGCGAACACGGCGGCCAGCGCCGTACTGTCAGCGAGCGAGCCGACGAACCACAAGATAGTGATGATCCCGAACCCAAAGTTGATGACGCCAAACGCGGTCATGCTTGGGCTGGGGATGATAATGCCGGTGAGGCTGAACAGCTCGAACAGCGCGAACCACCACCAGTACGCGCCGTATGTGAGGAACGCGGTCTGTGCGAGCGTATTGCCGTCGCGCCACGCAAGTATGCCGGCGAACAGCTGAATCGTCCCACCGTAGGCGATGGCGAGCGGGATGACCGTACCGGTAGTACCACCACCAGTCAACCAGTTCGTTTCGATCAGCCCCACGATGAACGTCGTGAGCGCGAATCCGATGAGTCCAATCGGTTCCGGATTGGCGAGTTTCGTATCCTTTGGCATGGTTCTGACACCGGCTACCGGTTGTGCCGTGACTCAATTGACCGCCCGGTCTGCGAAAGTAGGGGGTACAAGTGTCACCAGCTTGCTGGTGCCCTCTATAGACGAGTGGCGCGTACACCTACTTCGAAGAGGTGCTAAACGATTCGACCGATGTATCCTCCTCGGCTTCGTGAAGGTAGAGAGCACTGTTCACAAGACCGATGTGACTGAATGCCTGCGGGAAATTGCCAAGCAACTCACCCGTTTCAGAGTCTATCTCCTCGGAAATAAGACCTAGTGGACTGATAGATTCCAAGAGATTCTCATAGATTTCACGCGCGCGTTCAGTGCACCCCATGAGCGCGAGACAGTCTACGAGCCAGAACGAAC
>CAZJHA010000099.1:0-7721 GCA_964545755.1 uncultured Halobacteriales archaeon
ATTCAGGCCGACTCACGGTCGCCGAAGAGCGCCGTCCGAGGGATATCGAGACGGACGAGCAGCGGCAGCGTCACGACCACGACGCCGGCTTCGAGCACCGCCGCGGCGAGGAAGGCCGCCCCGAAGCCGAGGCTGTCGGCAATCGCGCCGCCGCCGACGGTCCCGACGAGAAAGCCGAGACTGCCGAAGACGTTGAATCCGCCCATCGCCGCACCCCGGTTTTCCGCGAGGTCGGTGACCAACGCCATCGTCGCGGGCGCGACGAGTGCGCCCGCAATGCCCAGCAGGACCATCGTCGCGCCAGCGGTCTCGATTGTGGGGGCGAGATAGACCGCGAGCACCGCGCCGCCGTAGAGTATCGAGCCGGCGACCACGGGCACGAGCCGGCCGATGCGGTCGGAGAGCCGCCCCATCGGGTACTGACCGAGCGCGAACGGAGCGAAGAACAGTCCGAGCACGAGACCCGCCATGCCCGCATCGAGGTCGAAGGTCTCCCTGAAGTAGAGCGTGCCGACGAGCGCGAAAAAGCCCGCCGTGAACCGGTCGGCGAAGCCGAACAGGTAGGGAAGCCCGAGCGCCGGCCGGTCGGCGAGTCCCGAGAGCGCTGCCCTGATGCCGCCCCGTCGGCTCTCGGGCACGCGGTCTTGCAGTCGAGCCGCGAGTAGCGCCACGAGACAGAGCAGGCCGGCGGCGACGACCAGCGGGACGAGCGGTCCCACCGCCGAGATCTGGCCGCCGAGCGGTGCGCCGAGCGCCGTTCCCGAGCCGATGGCGATGCCCGCCGCGCCCATGTTCCGGCCGTGCCCGCCCCCCAAATCCATCAGCATCGTTATCGACAGCGAGAACGCCCCGATGGTGAAGCTCCCTTCGACGAAACGAAGCGCGAGCAACGTCGTGAAACCGATGTCGGTCAATGTTGCGAGCGCGACCAGCAGGGCGTAGCTCGCCACGCCGCCGAGCGCGCCCGCGACGATGAACGGAACGCGGCGGCCGGCGGCATCGCTCAGCGCACCCCAGACACCCGCGAAGAGCACGAATCCCGCATATTCGGCCGCGAGAAACCACGTGCTCGCGTCGAGGGTCGTATCCGCACCGAGGGCCGCCACGAGTTCCGGGACGCCCGGATAGAGCGCCACCTGTCCGAACAGCACGGCGAAGACCATCGCCGCGAGCGTGGCGCGGTCGATGTTCACGGCGACTCGTACGGTCGACAGGTGGATAAAGCGACTGGAACCCACCGCGTGGACGGTCGACCGTACCTACTCGTGACCGGAGACGGGCGCCGGCTCGTAGGGTTCTTCGAGATACTCCATGTCGCTGTCGGATAGCGAGATGTCGAGCGCCGCGACCGCCTGTTCGAGGTGCTCGACGCTCGTCGTGCCGACGATTGGTGCGTCGACCCAGTCCTTGTGCAGCAGCCACGACAGCGCGATCTGGGCCATCGTGACGTCCTTCTCGTCGGCGAGTTCCTGGACGCGCTCGTTGATCTCCCGCCCGCCGCCCGCGCGGTAGGGATGCTCGTAGAGGTGTTCCTCGCTCGCACCGCGGTCGGTCGCGTCGATGTCCTTGTGTGGACGGGTGAGGTAGCCGCGCGCGAGCGGACTCCACGGCATGACGCCGATGCCCGCTTTCCCACAGAGCGGCAGCATCTCGCGTTCCTCCTCACGGTAGACGAGATTGTAGTGGTTCTGCATCGTCACGAACCGTTCGCGTCCCGTCCTGTCGCTGGTGTGGAGCGCGTCGGCGAACTGGTGTGCCCACATCGACGAGCCGCCGATATATCGAACCTTGCCGCGGCGCACGGCGTCGTCGAGCGCGCCGAGAGTCTCTTCGATTGGTGTCTTCTGGTCCCAGCGGTGGGTCTGATAGAGGTCGATGGTGTCCATGCCCAGCCTGTCGAGGCTGTTGTCGAGTTCTTGCTCGATGGCCTTTCGTGAGAGACCGCCGGCGTTGGGATTCTCGTCGTCCATCGGGTGATAGACTTTCGTGGCGACGACGGGTCAATCGCGGTCGTAGCCCGCCAAGGCGTTGCCGAGCACCCGCTCGGACTCGCCGCGGGAGTACATGTTCGCCGTATCGAAGAAGTTGATGCCGAGGTCGATTGCGCGCTCGATGATGTCGTGACTCTGCTCCTCGTCGAGCACCCACTCGCGCCACTCCGAACTGCCGAAACTCATACAACCGAGACAGATGCGACTGACCTCCATCCCCGTGTCACCGAGGGTCGTATACCCCATACCACCATCTCGTCGGCTGTCGGGAAAAGTCACAGCATCACCTCGACGCCGGCGGCCATCGAGCGCATCGCCCGCGACGCTACTGGGCGAGGAGTACGTCGCTGACGGGCCGGAGGTCCTCTTTCAACCCTGTGCCGTCGCAGTCGTCGTTCGGACAGTCGTATCGCCAGCCGTCGGTGGTCGCATACCGCTCGGCGAAGCGCTCGCCGCATACCTCACAGACCAGCTGTGCGTCCGAGCAGACGTCGCGGTGGAGTTCGAGTTCGAGGTCGCTCCTGACGGTTCGTTTGCAGTTCCTGCAGGTCCGGGTCATACTTGCCGATTCTCAGCCGTGGGATATATGCGTGCCGCTTTTTCGCCCCGGTCCGCGGGAGTTTTGCCCGCCCGGAGCCAGATGGAGGTATGGCCACCTACGAGCGCGAGACGTACCTGCGCGCACCCTTCGAGGACGTCTGGGACTTTCACTCGGCAATCACGGGCCTGACCGCAGTCACGCCGCGGTTCATGCACCTTCGCGTGGAGGCCACTCGCGGTCCGAACGGTGAGGCTGACCTCGACGTGCTCGAAGAAGGCTCGGAAGTCGACCTCTCGATGCGGCCGTTCGGCGTCGGCCCACGACAAAGTTGGACCTCCCACATCGTCGAGCGTCGGCGCGACGGCGATGCAGGGTTGTTCCGCGACGAGATGCACGACGGCCCGTTCGAGCGCTGGGTCCACACCCACAGTTTCTACGCCGACGCCGGGAGGACGATACTCCGCGACCGCGTGGAGTATCGACTGCCCTGCGGCGACCTCGGCCGCCTCGCCGAACCGTTCGGTGACGTCGGTTTCGAACCGATGTTCCGCTATCGCCACCGCGAGACCAAGCGCCGGCTCGAACGGCCGTGACACTCGCGCGAATCGCACCGTGTTTAACCCAGCGGACTGAGCAGTATCCATGAGCGACCGACAACAGGAGCTCGGCATCACCGAGTCGAAGGAGCACAGCCCCGGCGAGTGGTACGCCGAAGTCGTCCAGAAAGCCGGTCTCGCGGACTACGCGCCGATGGGCGGGTTCATCGTCACCCGCCCTCGGGGGTACGCCCTCTGGGAGGGGATTCAAGACCATCTGGATAGGTGGTTCAAGGACACGGGAGTAGAGAACGCCTACTTCCCGGTGTTCATCCCCGAGAGCTACCTCGAACGCGAAAAGGACATCGTCGAGGGGTTCGACCCCGAGGTGGCGTGGGTAACGCATGCGGGACGCGACGAACTCGACGAGCGTCTCGCGGTCCGACCCACCAGCGAGTCCATCATCACCCCCTTCATGAGCCAGTGGATCCGGAGCCATCGGGACCTCCCGATGCGCCTCAATCAGTGGTGTTCGGTCGTGCGCTGGGAGGCGACCGACACCAAGCCCTTTTTCCGAACCAAGGAGTTCCTCTGGCAGGAGGGCCACACCGCCCACCGCGACGGCGAGGGCGCGTGGGAGGAGACGATGCTCCGACTGGAGCAGTACCGCCGCCTCCACGAGGAGGTGCTCGCCGTCCCAGTTCTGGAGGGGCGCAAACCAGAACACGACAAGTTCCCCGGGGCCGATACGACGACCGCGGTGCAGGCGCTGATGCCCGACGGCAAGTCATTGCAGGCGGCGACGAGTCACTATCTGGGCGACGGGTTCGCCGAGGCGTTCGACGTCACGTACGTCGACGAGGACGAACAGGAACACGTCGCCCACACCGCCTCGTGGGGGCTCTCCTGGCGGGCGCTCGGCGGGATGGTCATGACCCATTCGGACGACCAGGGACTCGTCTTGCCCCCGACGCTCGCGCCCGAGCAGGTCGTCGTCGTGCCCATCTGGCAGGAGGATACACAGGAGGAAGTGCTTGACTACGCCGCCGACCTCGCAGCGGAACTCGACGAAGCCGGCCTGCGAGTGGAACTCGACGACCGCGACGGGCGCAATCCCGGCTTCAAGTTCAACGAGTGGGAACTCAAGGGGGTCCCGCTGCGTATCGAGGTCGGCCCGAACGAGGTCCACAGTCAGGAAGCGACGCTCGTTCACCGCCCCGATGGTGAATCGCTCGTCGAAGGTCGTGCGGGTATCGCCGACACAGTAGCGGAACACCTCGATACGGTGTTCGCAAAACTGTACGCCGCCGCGGAAGAACAACTGGACGAGAACGTCCGCGAGGCCGAGAGTCGTAATGAACTGCTGGGAACCATCGGCCAACACGGCGGCTACGTCAAGGCCGCGTGGTGTGGTGAGGAGAGCTGTGAGACCGAGATCAAAGACGAAATCGCCGCCGAGATCGTGATGGTGCCCCTCGATGAAGAGGAGGGACCAATCGACGACACGTGTGCGGTCTGTGGCGACGATGCGACCGAGACGGCCTACTTCGCCAAGTCGTACTGAGCAGCTCCCCGATTGACGGCCGAGAGGCGTGACGTACCCACACCCTTATTTGGTATTAGCACACATTTAGCCCTTCAGGGTCAGACTCTTATCCGTGACTGGGAGAACCGAGTGTATATGGTTGACACACATTCCTCTGGAGGACACTCGACGGCCACGGGATTGGCCGACCCGTCCGAGCAGCGCGCGAACTGCGGCGTCGGGGTCGTCATGGACCTCGACGGGGAGGGCGGCCACTCGGTCGTCGCCGACGGTCTCGAAGTCCTCTCGAACCTCGAACATCGCGGGACGACCGGCGCGGAGGAATCGACCGGTGACGGTGCGGGCATCATGCTCCGGACGCCCCACACGTTTTTCGAGGACGAACTGCCGGTCGAGTTTCCCGAAACCTACGCCGTTGGGTCGCTGTTCTTCCCACAAGCCGACGCCGCGCGCGAACGGTTGCAAGAAATCGTCGCGGACACTCTTTCCGAGCACGACCTCTCGGTCGTCCACTGGCGGGCGGTCCCGACGGACAACGACGATTTGGGACGGACGGCGCTCGACTCCGAACCCGCGGTCTATCAGGCGTTCGTCGCACCCGAGGAGGACCTCAGTTCTGACGAGTTCGACAGTCGGCTCTACGTCGGCCGTCGAGCGGTCGAAAAGCGCGTCGCCGACCGCGCGCCGGCGGGTCACGAACGCTTCTACGTCTGCTCGCTCGACCGCCAGACGCTCGTCTACAAGGGACTGCTGAAGGGCGACCAACTCGGCGGCTACTATCCCGACCTCCGCGATTCGCGGGTCGCTTCGACGTTCGTCATGGTCCACGCGCGCTTTTCGACCAATACGCTCGGCGCGTGGCATCTCGCCCATCCCTATCGGAGAGTTATCCACAACGGCGAAATCAACACCATCCAGGGCAACGTCAACTGGATGCGCGCCCGCGAGACCGATATCGGCACCGAGGAGTTCGATGTCGATGCAGTGAAGCCAGTGATCGCCGACGCCGAGCAGTCCGACACCGCGAGCGTCGACAACGCGCTCGAACTGCTGATGCAGTCGGGTCGCGAGCTGCCCCACGCACTCAGACTGCTGATTCCGGAGGCGTTCCGCAGTGACGAACACGTAATGAGCGACGAGCGCCGGGCCTTCTACGATTTTCATGCATCACTGTCGGAGCCGTGGGACGGCCCGGCGCTGGTGGCGGCCACCGATGGCGAGCGTGTCGGCGCAGTATTGGACCGCAACGGATTTCGACCCTGTCGCTACGACGTGACCACGGACGGACGGCTCGTGATGGCCTCCGAGACCGGGGCGCTCGACCTCGACCCGGCGAACGTCGCCGAGCGCGGCCGACTCGAACCCGGCCAGTTGTTCCTCGCCGACCCCGAAGAGGGTCGTGTCCTCCCCGACGAGGAGGTGTTCGCGGCGTTGACCGACGAGAAATACCGAGAGTGGGTCGACGAGGAACAAGTCGATCTCGCGGACCTCGTCGATACGGCGGACGACCGCCCGGAGCGCGAGAGCGACGCCGACATCCGCACTCGGCAGGCGTTGTATGGCTACACACACGACGAACTCGACAACCTGCTCGAACCGATGGCGAACAAGGGCAAGGACCCGGTCGGGTCGATGGGCGACGACACTCCTCTATCAGTTCTCTCGCAGTTCAACCGCCCGCTGTTCAGCTACTTCAAGCAGCTGTTCGCACAGGTGACGAACCCGCCGCTCGATTACATCCGCGAGGAACTCGTCACCTCGCTCGAAACCCGACTCGGCAACCAGCGCAACCTACTGGCCGAATCGCCGGCACACGCCCGCCAGCTCGTCGCCGATTCCCCGATTCTCTCCGACGACGAGACGGCCGCCATCAGAGGCATGGACGGCGAGGACGCGAACGGGATGGGGAGTCAGGTCGTCGATATCACCTACGAGTCCAGTGACGACCTCGAAGCGGCCGTCGAACGCGTGCGTCGGGAGGCGACCGCGGCCGCCGACGAGAGCGACGTCCTCGTACTCTCGGACCGGGCGGCGAGCGACGAGCGGGTACCGATTCCCTCGCTGCTGGCGACCGGGGCCGTCCACCATCACCTCGTGCGCAACGGTCGCCGCAACCGCGTCGGTCTCGTCGTCGAATCGGCCGATCCTCGTACCGTGCATCACGTCGCGGTACTCGTCGGCTACGGTGCCGGCGCAGTGAACCCCTATCTCGCCTACCGGACCATCGCGGACCTCACGCGCGGCGCAGACGGTGCCGACCACGAGGCGGCCATCGGGGCCTACCGAGGAGCGCTCGAAGACGGACTCTTGAAGGTCATGTCGAAGATGGGCATCTCCACAGTTCAAAGCTATCAGGGTGCCCAGATCTTCGAGGCAGTCGGATTGGATTCCGATTTCGTCGCGGAGTATTTCGAGGGGACGACCGCCCGCACCGAGGGTATCGGTATCGAGGAGATCGAAGACGACCTCACGAACAGACACGCGGTCGCCTTCGGCGACGACCCGGACATCGAACGGCAGGGCGAGTACGAACACCGTTCTGGAGGTATCTTCCACGAGTGGAACCCTCAGACTGTCGGCGCGCTCCAACAGGCCGTCAGGCAGGGCGATTACGACCAGTACGGCGAGTTCGCCCGCATGATGAACGAACAGAACGAACAGTTACAGACGCTTCGCGGCCTGCTCGAATTCGACAGCGAGCGCGAGTCGATTCCAGTAGACGAAGTCGAACCCGTCAACGAGATCGTGAAACGGTTCTCGACGGCGGCGATGAGTCTGGGCAGTCTCTCGCCGGAAGCCCACGAGACGAACGCCATCGCGATGAACAGGCTGGGCGCGAAATCGAACACCGGCGAGGGTGGCGAGCCACCGGAGCGCTTCCATACTGAAAAGGAATGTCCGGTCAAGCAGGTCGCGTCGGGCCGCTTCGGCGTCACCTCGGAGTATCTCACCTCGGCCGAGGAGATACAGATCAAGATGGCCCAAGGCTCGAAGCCCGGCGAGGGCGGCCATCTCCCCGGCAAGAAGGTCAACGAGATGATTGCCCACGTGCGGTATGCGACGCCCGGTGTGGGTCTCATCTCGCCGCCACCGCTGCACGACATCTA
>CAZJHA010000100.1:0-7704 GCA_964545755.1 uncultured Halobacteriales archaeon
AGGTGGTCTGGACCCCGACCTCGACTTTCGTCCCGCCGAGGTCGAGCATCCGGTCTATCTGTTCTGGATCACACCAGTCGGGTTTGGTCTCGAAGGTCGTCCCGATATTGCGAACCCGCGCCGTTTCGTTGTCGGCGATCACGTCCTCCAGATATTCGAAGTCGTACTCGTCGGGGTCCTGTGCGAAGCTCTCGCTCTCGGAGGGGTTCGGCTCGGCCTCGGGGTCGAACTCGTTGAGCGCCTGCAACGCGCGTTTGACGAACCACTCCTGATAGTCGTGGCTCCGGGCGGTCATCGTCCCGCCCATCAGGATGAGTTCGACTTTATCCACTGGGTGGCCGATTTCGCGCAACTGATTCAGCCGAAGGGTGACCTGCCCGTAGGGGTCATAGTCGTTCTGGACGCCCCGTGCGGCGGCCGGCTCGTGGCCCGTATAGGACTGTGCACTCGAAAACTCCGAACCGGGACCGCCGGGACAGTACAGACACTGCCCGTGCGGACACATGTGCGGGCTGGTCATGATGGCCACCGGCGAGACGCCCGACGCCGTCCGAACGGGTTTGCGCCGGAGCACCGTCTCAAGTTCCTCGCGGCGGCCATCGGGCGCGTGGTCCAGAATTTCGGAGTTTTTCGGGACTTTCGGCGCGGAAAATTCGGAACACGCCTCCAGTTTCGCCGCCTCGACCTCGCCCCGGTCGACCTCGCCGTCGAGAATCCGCTGGATGAGCGCCTCGCAGGTGCGCTCGAATGCCTCCGTCTCGGTCGGCGAAATCTCGGTACTCATCGCACTCGTAGAGACCAGTCGCGTCGTGTGAATAAGGCTGTTGTTGCCGGCCTACGCCTGCTCGCCGACGGCTTCGAGGGCCGCCTCGCGGACGGCCTCGCGCTCGCCGACGAGGAAGGTCAGTCTCTCGTCGCCCGCCGCGCCGACCGAGACGCCAGCCTCGGGCGTGCGCTCGGCAGTCGTCTCGGCGACGGCGTCGATGTCGAGGTCGCCGGCGTGGCGGACGAGCAGTTCGTCCTCGCCGACACCGAGCAGGATCGGCGCGTCGTCGCGCGTTCTTCGGAAGAGTTCGTCACAGAGCAGGGCCGTCGGCGGGAAGTCGTAGCGGTGGGTGAACGCGTCCGTATCGAGCACGTTCACGACTGTGCCATCGACCTCGTGCCGTTCGAGGTGGGCCTGTGCGGTCTCGATGGCCGTATCCAACTTCTCGCGGAACTGGGTCGCAAGCCGCGCGGCGAGCGACTGTCGACCGTTGAACAACAGGTCGGCGACGAGTTCGCGCTTGTCCTCGTAGGCCTGATAGTTCGCCACGAGCGCCACGGACTCGCGGAGGTCGCGCACCCGCTCTGTGTCGTAGCCAGCCTCGGCGGCGAGGTCGGCATACGCCTCCGGCGTGTCCTCCCAGAAACTCACCGCCGGCAGGTGTTCGATGTCGGTTCGAGTATCGGGATTGATGTGGACGGCGACGGTCGCCGCGAGCGCACTCACGGTCGTCCCGTCCGTCTCGACGAGCGCTTCGGCCGCCCCGCCGTCGGCCCCGTCGGCGATAACGGCCCGGTCGGCGTCGTACAGCGAGAGCAGCTCCAAGCCATCCCGGGAGGCTCCCGATCCGCCGACGCCACAGAAGACAAAGAGTGGAAGCTTCTCGTCGTGGCGCTCGTTGGCGTCGAGCATGTTCGTCACGTCGCGGGTCGCCGAGTCCATGTCGTAGACGCCCTCGCCGAGCGGTCGACGGTCGAAGTAGTGGTATTCGGCGTCGCTCTGGGCGTGTTCGTCCCGGACCAGCGGGAGCGTCGCCCGCTCGATGGCGCTGGCGGCGACGTAGCCGTCGGCGCTGGCGTCGTGGCGGACAATGACCGGTCTCGAATCCAACACTGCACGGCGAATCAGTCCCGCGAGGTCGCGGATTTCGTCGATGCGGTCGGCCACCGTGTCGTCCTCGGCGAGCGGTGGGACCGCCTCGGGACGGGCTTGCTCGGCGAGTGCCTCCTCCATCCGGCTCTCGACGGTTTCGCGCTCCTCGCCGTCCAACACGGTGAGTCCCGAGGCCTCGACCTGAATCTCCTCGCGGTGGCGTTCGACGCGGCCCTCGATGGCGACGACCGCACCCTGCTCGACGTCGGGGTACGCGCGGACGCCGGCCTTCTCGAAGGCTGCGCAATCGACGGTCCCGGATTCGTCGTGGAGTGTGAAGACGGTCGGGCCGCCGGTCTGGCGTACGGACGTGACCTCGCCCTCGACACGTACCGGGTCGCCGATGCGCGACTCCAGCTCGTCGATTGCGACGCGTTCGCGCTCCTCGTCGGGTTCGGCGAGCGCCGCGTCGCCGGTGGCGGCCGTCGTTTCGGTGCCCGTGTTGCCGTCCGTTCGTGGCCGGTCGATCGTCACCTCGTCGGCGGATTCGGCCGCCGGACGCCCGGCGACCGCGCTCTCATTTGGGTCGGGGACCTCCGCTTCGTCGGGAAGTTCGTCGCCCTCGGGCGTATCGACGAGACTGCCGCGGAACTCGCGGTCGGTCTGTCGAATCGACCACGTGAGGTCGACGTTGCCGTTGTCGTGGACGTCCGTCACTTGGACGTAGACCGAGTCGCCGGCATCCCAGTCGAGGCCCTCCAGCCGGCTATCGAGTTCGCTCCGGTGGAGCAATCCGGTGACGCTGTCGCCGATGTCGATGAATACGCCGAAATCGGCGAAGCCATCGACCGAGCCGCGGTAGAAGCGGCCGGGCGTGAGTTGGTTCGCGTGCGAGCCTTCGAATTCGAAGACGACGTCCTCCTCGTGGCTCTCGCAGATGTGGCCATCCGTGGAGGTGCCGCAGATGATACAGCTACCCATTAGCGGAGAGAACGGCCGGGGACTAAAACGGTTGTCGAAACGCAACGCGCACACGGGTCCAGTCGAACAGTGCTCCGCAACCGTGTCAGTTGTTGCTGGACGTTGCGGCGGCGCGATGAATCCGGCCTTCGGCCGGAGAGCGCGCGAGGTCTGCACGAGCAGCGCGAGTGCAGGCTTGCCAGAGCTCGCTCTGGCAGTGGATGAGCGAACGGAGTGAGCGAATCGGCTGGGGAGGGTGTGGCCGTCGTGGTGCGGTCGGGGAAGGTCAGCTCTCGAAGACCGGACTGTCCGCTTCGAGCGCCATGATGTCGTCCGCGATGTTCCGGGCCTCCTCGGGAAACAGCGCGACCTGCACCTCGTTGCCCTCGTCGTCTTCGAAGACGCATTTCACGCGCTTGTCGCCGAATTCGCGCGCCTCGGCGCTCGTCACGTCGAACAGTTTCGCCTCGGCGGACTTGTTCGACGGACCGACGTTCTTGAGCGCGCCGTCTTTGAGTTCGACCATGAACGACGTGATGTCGAGGGTGAGCACGCCAGCGCTACGAGCACTCGACGGTTAACTGCTGGCCATCCGACGGAAACGATTATGGAAACCCCGCGCCATTCCGTCGCATGGCAGAGACGCGCGAACAGCGACGCGAGGAGATCGACGCGATACTCGACCGCAAGCCGGGCACGGCCGAGACGCGCGACGAGGCGAACCGTTACACGGTCGTGGGGGCTGCGAGCCGCGCAACCTTTGGAAACTGGCTGACGCCGATCGAGGAACATTTCGTCTGTCACCGGAACCCGATTCCCGACGGCGAGGCCGACTCGTGGGCCGTCACGCTCGCCGACGGCGAGCACGAAATCGAGCTAGCGCTCACCGATATCATCGAGGACCTTCCGACCGTCGCGGTCGCCCACACGATGGAGTGTGCGGGTAACGGCCGCGGCCAACACGACCCCGAGACCGGCAGCGTCCAGTGGGGCTGTGAGGCCGTCGGCACGGCGTTCTGGACCGGTACACCCGTGAATTCGGTTCTGCATGCTGCGGGGTTCGATACTGGTGAGGACCAGTGGCTCACCGCAACCGGTGCCGATAGCACCGACGATGAGACCTTCGCACGGTCGATTCCGCTTGCGAAGGCGCGTGAGGACTGTGTACTCGCCCACGGCATGAACGGCCAGCCCCTGCCCGACGAACACGGCCACCCCGTTCGACTGGTGGTGCCGGGCTGGTACGGCGTCAACAGCGTGAAATGGCTGTCCGAACTCCGCGTGATGGACTCGATGGTTCGTGAGGGGTCGCTCGACAGGCCCGGCACCCACGCCCGGTGGCAACAAGACGACTACCGCATCCACGCCGCCGGCGAGGAGCCAGAAGAGAACGCAAGGGTCGAGACGACCGGGACGTGGGCACAGCTCGAAGCAGGCGAGACAGCTCCCTATACCTTCGACGAAACGGTGATGTCTCTCATCGGCCAGCCGGCGGGCGAGAACACTCCCACGCGAGGAACCATCGAAATCAGGGGCGTCGCGTGGGCCGGCGACGAGCAAGTTAAGCAGGTCGACGTATCGACCGACGGCGGAGGGACGTGGCAGGATGCGGAACTGTTCGGTCCCGATTACGCGGGTGCATGGCGACTCTTCCGCTACGACTGGGAGGCCGACCCCGGCGAGCACAGACTCCTCTCACGGGCGAGCGACGAACAGGCACACACCCAATCCGAGCGCATCGGCACGCCAGAGGAGGGCTTCGACGCGCTCGATGACGACCGCTATCCGTGGAACGAGGGCGGCTACGCCGCGAACGCCTACCGACCGAACGGAGTTACCATCGAAATCATCGACTGATCACGCCAGCAGGACCGTGACAGCTGCGATTCCGCGGAAGGCGTATCCGAAGATGAACAGGGCAGGAACGGCTGCCGCGAACATCGCGCGCCCGAGACCGATGCCGTGGACTTCGCTCGTGCCGACAACGAGCAATCCCGCCCCGTAGAGGGCGCAGGCGACTCTGAGGGCGGGAACCGGAACGCCAGCGAGCACGCAGGGTGCGCTCGCGTAGGCGATAATCTGCACCGTCTCGCTGACGCCGGCGCGCTCGTCGGCGACCGGAACGAGCGCGAGCGTTTCGATGGCCGCCGCGAGATGGAGCGCGAGCGGCGCGATGAACCCGACGGCGATGAGGAGCGCGAGGAGAGCGGAGGCGAGTCGCTGGCCGGCGATCACTGGGTACGCACCGGGAACGAGCGCGAAGCGGGTCGCCTCCTCGATGGCGACCATAGTCATCACGAACGCGAGTCCGGGTGCTTGGTCGCCCGGCGCGACTCCCGACCGGAAGAACCGCCGAGGGCGCACCAGCACTTCGAGCCACGCGCGCGCGAGCGCTATCGGTCCCCTGTCGCGCCCGCCGGCCGGATTCTCGACCCACTGAGTCACGACCGATACTCGTGTGTCTCGCCTATTCCGGTTTCGATGCGCGCGCCGAAGTGCCGCGTATTTACGTCGCCACCACGACTACCCGACCGTGAGTCAGGTCTCACCCACCGCGGCGTTCGGTCGCGCCGAGACCCGACGCGCGCGAGCAGCCATCACGCGTGACGAACCGCCGGCGGCCGTCCACAGCCAGCGGGGGCGCTGAATGGTCGTCATCGGCCAGCCGTCGCTGCTGACGGCGGCGTACGCGGCGGGCGTGCTGATGTTCTTCGCGCCGTGTAGCGTCGGCTTGCTGCCGGCGTATCTGACCTACTACTTCACGCACGATGCCGAAACGGACGGCGGAACCGCTGCTCGCGCGAACGACGCCACGCCCACGAGCGGCGATTCGGGGAACTTCGCCCGGCAGTTGCTGCTGGCGAACGGCATCCTGCTCTTCCTCGTCGGTGCCGTTCCCCTGTTCTACATGGCGACGGCGGGGATTCGGCTGCTGTTGCCCGGCTACGACCTCATCGTCCCGCTGGCGAAACTCGGTACCGGGAGCTATCTCCCGCCGGTGGGGGCCGTGTTCGTCGGCACAGGACTGTCGGTCGTCGCCACCGGCCGTCGCGGGGCGAGGGGGCTTCGCGTCGGCGGTATCGCCACCCTCGGCATCGTTCTCCTGTACCTGCTCGTTGGCGGCATCGTGCTCGTCGTCGGCCGGTGGGTGCGGCCGTATCTCGGATCGCTCCAGCTGCTCGTCGGCCCGCTGCTCGTCGCGCTCGGAATCGCCTACTACTACGGTATCTCGCCGCTGCGGGCCATCGAACTCCCCGAACGCGGCGAAGTATCGGACTCGGAGTTCTTCACCTTTGGCCTGCTCTACGGCGTCGGCAGCCTCGCCTGCAACCTCCCGGTGTTCCTCGGCGTCGTGCTCTCGTCGTTTTTCACCGGGGGCTTTCTCTCGGGACTGGCGGTCTTTGCGGCCTTCGCCGCCGGGATGGGGACGCTGATGGTCGGATTGAGCGTCGTCGCGAGCCTCACCGAGGGGTCGCTCTCGTTGGGCCGGTACGCCGCCCCGGCCCGGACGGTCGGCAGCGCCGCGTTCGTCTGCCTCGGGCTGTACGTCACGTGGTACACGCTGCACTCGTTTGGCTACCTGTCGACCATCGCGCTCGTCGGGTACTGAACGACCAATCGAACACGCACCGCTCACCAACGGGACCGATGGGGAATTGTGGGTAGTTTTCAATATCGTCTTCCGTTTCACGGAGATATTTCGCAGCTATCGGCGTTCATCGGAGTGTGGTCAATACAGTATTGCTCTGAAGACACTACACTATGGCAAGTTTTATCGGAGTCTGTCCAGTACGGTGGGGCGACGAGCGAACGGAAACGCCAGCAGGGCACACCAGCCGGATGACCGATATAATCGATGACGACAGACCACGAGCGACGCACGAATCAGCGGCGCGACGACCCGAACGCGCATAACCGCTGGCCGGCGACGGGGTGGTACTCGTGAGCGGAAACAACCCGTTCGATCCGACCGGCGAGACCGAGCGCCACATCGGCCGCGGGATGTTCGACGAGGAGATGGGTCCCGGCTCGTCGCTGGCCCACCTCTACCGGGGAGAAGTCCACCGGATGAAGTTCTGGCGCGAGCGCCTCGACCACACGACCAACTGGGCGGTCACCGTCATGGCGGCCATCCTGACGTGGACCTTCACGGGCGGCCACCCCCACTACATCCTCCTCATCGGGATGTGATGCTCACCGTCTTTCTCGTCATCGAGGCCCGGCGCTACCGGGGCTACGACCTCTGGCGCTCGCGCGTGCGGCTGTTGCAGGAGAACGTGTTTGCGAACGCGCTCGACCCCTCGCGGGACATCAGCGACCCCCACTGGCGGCGCGAACTCAGCGAGGATTACCGCAAACCACGCATCAAGATCACCTTCGAGGAGGCGCTGGCCCACCGGCTGCGGCGCATCTACCTCCCCCTCGTGACCGTGCTCCTCGTTGCGTGGTTCGTCCGCATCACCGCGTTCATGCCGGGGACCGACTGGCCCGCAAGCGCCGCAATCGGGGCCGTCCCCGGTCTCGTCGTGAGCGCCATCGTCGTCGCCTGCTTCGTCTGTGCGGTGGCGGTCTCCTTCCGCCCGCGCACGTGGAAGGCAAACGGCGAACTCCGGCTCACCGACGTCGACGTCTGGGGTGACGCCGACCAGTAGCGCGGGCCAACAGTATATACCGATTCCCGACGAGTGGCCCGTATGAGTACGTTCGTCGTCATCGGTGGCGACGCCGCCGGCATGTCCGCGGCGAGTAAGGCCAAACGCGACGACCCCGACCTCGATGTGGTCGTCTTCGAGGCCGGGGAGTGGGTCTCGTACGGAGCCTGTGGACTCCCTTACTACGTCAAGGGCGAGATTCAGTCACTCGACGATTTGGTTTCGGTCACGCCC
>CAZJHA010000101.1:0-7676 GCA_964545755.1 uncultured Halobacteriales archaeon
GTCTTCGGTCAGGAGCTGGTCGTCCATCCGGTATTGACCCTTGTTGCAGTCACGGTCATCCTGGTCGGGCATTTCGGTGAAGCGATCGTACCACTTCCAGATACCGTCTACAGCTTTCTGATCATCATCGGTGCGCTCGGACTCGCGTACATCGGTAGCGGCCGCCTGTAGGCTCAGAACCCGCCCAACCGAATGTACACCATCACGATGATAATCGCCAGCTGGAACACGCCCTGGACCCCGCTGAGGCGAGCGTTTCGCAGCCCGAATCGGCTGATAACCTCATGGCCAAGGAAGGGTACAAGATTCACGACCTCACGAAACGTCGAGTCCACAGCAACTCGCGGACGAGGCTGATCCGAAGGCGATTATGGTTACTGTTCCGGAGAGAGGGATGTCTCAGTTGTGGACGCTTCGTCGGCCACATCGTGGAGATGACACGCCGCAGGATGACCGGTTTCTGTCTCTCGAAGCGAGGGGTGTTCTTGGGCACATATTGTCGGAAACGCCTCGCGAAGACGCTCATCAGCACTGGACAGCTCGCCATCGACAATTTCTGCAAGCGCTGTCGACAGAACTCGCTCGGCGTCCGAGTCACGCAGTTCCTCCGGAACGTCGTATGCGTCGCGGATCGCCGACCGGAGTTCTCCCTTCGAGACGCTTTCCGCGCTCTCGGCCTGCCCCTCAGCGATACGCCGCTCGCGGAGCCTCTCGATGTCGAGCGTCCGGTTCCGGACCGTGACCCGGAGGTTCATTATCCCGCGCCACACGGCCTGATCGAGGTCGTATTCCGGCGGCTGGATGACTGCAGGACATCGGGTATGGAACCGACAACCCGGCGGTGGGTCGCTTGGGTCGGGAACCTCGCCCGAGAGGTCGGCACGCCCGCTACGCTGGCCGGGGTCGGGTGTCGGCATCGACGCGAGCAGCGCGCGGGTGTACGGGTGTTGGGGTTCGGAAAACACCGTCTCTGTCGGTCCACGCTCGACGATTTCGCCGAGATACATCACCGCAACCCGGTCGCAGACGTCACGCACCACGCTCATGTCGTGGCTGATCAGTAGAATCGAGAGGTCGAACGCCGTCTGGAGATGCTCGACGAGCGCGAGAATCTCGGCTTCGACAGAGACGTCGAGTGCCGACACCGGTTCGTCGGCCACCAACAGCTTCGGGTTTGTCACCAGTGCCCGCGCGAGCGCGACCCGTTGTTTCTGCCCGCCGGAGAGTTCGTGCGGATAGCGGTCGTAGTCGTCGGCCGAGAGACCGACTTCCGCGAGCATCGTTTCGACGACGTTCCGTCGGCGCTCCCGGTCGCCCAATCCGTGGAGCGCCAGCGGTTCTGCCACCGATTCGCCAATCGATAGCCGCGGGTCGAAACTCGACGTCGGGTCCTGAAATATCATCCCCGCCTGCCGGCGGAAGCGCTTCCGTTCGTCGTCAGTGTGGTCGCCGACGGTCGCGCCGTCGAATCGGACCTCGCCGTCGGTGGGTGCTTCGAGTCGCAGCAGGCTCCGCGCGGCGGTGGACTTTCCACAGCCGGATTCGCCGACGAGACCAAGCGTCTCGCCGCGACGAATCTCGAAACTGATACCGTCGACCGCGCGCACTCGGCCGACTTCGCGGTCCAACAGTCCCTCGGTGATCAAGTAGTGTTTCGTGAGGTCCCGAACCGACAGGACGGTGTCGTCGGTCACTGTTCTCCCCCGACCGTGTGCCCACCGTCTGTCCATTGTTTCGACTGTTCAGTCTCCGCTCGTCGCGTTTGGTCTGCTGTGTCTCCCTGCACGACTGCCGTGTCGTGGTCGTCATCGTAGAACACGCAGGCGGCCAACTGTTCTTCGCTCCCGTTGGCAGGTTCGAGCGGTGGGTGCTCGCCGCCGATACAGTCCCCGACAGCGTGAGGGCAGCGTGGATGGAACCGACAGCCGGTCGGCGGGTCGATTGGGTTCGGGAACTCCCCGCCGATGGTCTCCCGGCGTTCGCCGCGTCCCGGCAGACAACGCAGCAGGGCTTGGGTGTAGGGATGGGCCGGCGTCTCGAACACGTCATGGACATCGCCCCGCTCCATTACCTTTCCCGCATACATGACGACCACGCGGTCGGCCATCTCGGCGACGACGCCGAGGTCGTGGGTGACGAACAGCATCGCCATGTCGCGCTCGGCTTTGATGTCGTTCAGGAGGTCGAGAATCCCCGCTTGGGTCGTCACGTCGAGCGCCGTCGTGGGCTCGTCGGCGATGAGGAGGTCGGGTTCCGCACAGAGCGCCATCGCGATGACGACGCGCTGTTTCATCCCGCCCGAGAACTCGTGGGGGTACTCATCGAAGCGCGTCATTGCCTCCGGGATGCCCACCCGGTCGAGCAGTTCGATACCGCGTTCGCGCGCAGCACGCTTCGAGACGTCCCGATGGAGGCGGATGGCCTCGACGAGTTGGGCACCGACGGAGTAGACGGGGTCGAGTGCGCCCTGTGGGTTCTGGAAGACGTGTGCAATTTGCTTGCCGCGCACGTCCAATAGCTGTCCGGGCGAGCACTCGGTGAGGTCGCGCCCGTCGAAGTCGATTCGACCGCCGACGAGCTTGCCGGGCGGCATCGGCAGCAGTTTGGTAATTGACTCGCAGGCGACAGTCTTCCCGGAGCCGCTCTCGCCGACCAGACAAACGGTCTCACCCCGTTCGACGTCGAAACTCACCCCATCGACCGCCAGTACCGTGCCCTCGTTCGTCTCGAAGTGCGTTCGGAGGTCGTTCACCGAGAGGAGCGGTTCGCTCATGCGTTCCCCCGTGGATCGAGCGTATCTCGGAGTGCATCGCCGACGACGCTGAATGAAAACACCGTGATGATCAAAAATACTAGCGGGAACACCCATACCCACCACAGCTCCATGTTCAATTCGTTGATCATCTGTCCCCACGACGGCACGTTCTCGTCGCCCAGCACGACGATGAACGAGATGGCCGCCTCCGTGAGAATTAGGAGAGGAATCTGGCGCGTCGTGGCCGTGAGCACTGTACTGGAGACATTTGGGAGGATATGTCTACGGATGACCTGCAACCGGCTCGCACCGGCGCTCTCGGCGGCGGTGATGTAGAGTTCGCCGCGGCGCTGGGTGACTTCGCTGCGGACCAAGCGGGCGACACCACCCCAACTCAACAGGCCGAACACGAGAACGATGAGAAACAGGCTCTGACCGAAGACGAACCCGAGGATAATATAGACGAGAAACGCCGGCACCGTCTGCTGGATATCGACGTAGCGCATCAGCACGTCGTCGACCCAGCCGCCGAAGTAGCCGGCGACGGTGCCGACGGCTGTCGCAATTGGCACCATGAGCATCGACGTGACGAGCGCGACGAGCAGGCTCACGCCCATCCCAGCCACGACCAACCGCAGGACGCCTTGTCCAACCGCATTGGTCCCGAACGGAAACCGAAGACTGCCGTGACAGTACTGCTGGATGGCGGAACCGGTCACCTCGCCGACGCAGTTGATGGCGACCGTCCCCGCCTCGACGGTGAAAAACAGCGCCGGCTGTTTGGCATACTGAATGTTCGTTGCCGGGCGGTTGAGCACGAGCAGGCTGGCCATCCCGAGAACGAAGAAGACGGCCAGATAGGCTCCACAGACGACCGCGAGTCTGTTCCGGCGAAATCGTCGCCAGTACTGCATCGTCCGGTCGCGGTTGCGGACGGCCGGAACGACAATGAAGAAGGCGAAGACGACCAGCGAGAGAATGAATAGCCAATCGAGCCGCGAGGGGGCATACCACGCCCCGACCGACAGGTCGTAGCCGGTAAACCGGTCGTAGAGAAACAACACCGCAAGCAGTCCGACCGCGACGAGGAAGCCGCCGGTTCGTCGTCCGACCACCGGCCGCTCCTCGCTTAGCTCCTTCCAATCGATGGCATCGAACTGGGCGTCGATGCTCGAATCGGAATCCACTGCCATGCTGCTTTTCACGGCATTCGCTTCCGCCATGTGATAAGCTTTCAGGCCGACTGTCGCGTTGGATAGGAACAGCACCGCCTGAAAACTTATGGGCCGCCGGGGCATGGTCGGCAGCAGCATCGAAGGATGTCCCGTCCAGCACTCCGTATGCGCGGTCTGCAATCGAGCCGACGACGGTATCCGACCGACTCGCAGTCCCGATGGCGAACTATCACTCACCTGACGACGAGCGGCGGTGAGTCGGCGTGAGCCGTCGCTGGCAGATCGTCCGCCGGGCGGCGTTCGCCGTGCTCGCCACGTTTCTCGTCATCTCGCTGGTCTTCGCGTTCGTCGCGGCCACGTCGGACCCCTACACCGGACAGCTCGCACGGTCGGCCGCCGAGGAATCCGTGGAGGAAGACACTCCCGTGAAGCAGACAGATGCGTGGGAACGATTGGTCGAATACAGGCAGCAGCGCAATCTGGACGAACCGGTAGGCGAGCGCTACATCGACTGGTTGGGCGACGTTGCAACCCTTGACCTCGGGACGGCGTTCGGGACGACAGCAACGGGAATGATGTATGGGCAATCCTATCCCAAGGGGACTCCGGTGACCTCGCTGGTGGGGAGTGCGGTGTCCCGCACATTGTCGTATCTCCTTCCGGCAATCGTGTTCTCGGTGGTTGGTGGTGTGGCTCTCGGCGTGTACACGGCGACGCGCCAGCACACGCTCGTCGACCGGTTCGGCACGGCCGTTGCTCATTTCGGGTTCAGTCTGCCGAACTTCTGGCTCGCGCAGGTTGTGGTGCTTTCGGGCATCGGTGTAGGTGGATTGCTGTCGGGTGCGCCGGGACGGACGAACGGACACCTCTACACGGTGGTGTTTCCGGCCGCGGTGTTGGGGACGAGCCTCCTCGCTGGTCAGCTCCGGTACGCGCGTGCCCAGTCGCTCGAATACATCGACACGGAGTTCATCAAACTCGTTCGGGCGAAGGGGGCGGGGAGCCGAAGGGTCGCCCGGCATCTGCTGCGAAACGCCGCGGTGCCATTGCTATCGCTGTTTTTCGCGGACATGCTCGGCATCGTCGTGCTGAATGTCTTTGTCATCGAGTACGTCTTCGGGATTCAGGGTCTCGGGGGTCTGAACCTCGTCGCCATTCAGTCACGGGATATGCCGGTGATTCTCGGAACCACGATGGTCATCGTTCTCGTCGGCGTGCTCGGCAATTTCGTGCAGGACATCGTCTCCCTCGTGGTCGACCCCCGTATCGAATGATCGATGACTGATGAGGTATCGTCAGCCCACCGAAATATGACTGTTCGAGTCGTGAAACGTCACGCTCCGTCGCGTAATCTTTGATGTCTCGTCGTTGCCGGGTGAGCGATTTGCCGTCTTACTGAAGTCGGCTAAATCGATTCACCATACAATTTGCTTATAAGATTCAGACAGTTGCTATAGATTTCGAATCCAGTCATGCATGAGAAATCTATCTGCCCAACTTCAGCTGAATGTAGTAACCCAACTCAGTCAACAATAACAGGTGGGTTGGGTGACCCAGAATTGCTTGGAGGATATGGTGGCGAGTTTCCTGAGACAACAGCTCGTGAACCTCGCGCTGTGCCTCGAACGGTGAGAAAGAAGTAGCAGGAGGCGTTTCACTCATATTCGCTACTTCAGAGATCGGCTAGGTCGATTCGTCATGCACAGTTACCTTCGAAATTTAGACTGGTCGTATAGAGTTCAAATCTAGTCGTGCATGAGCAAACCACCTGCTCGACTTCAGAAAATGTGTGACCGGCGAACGCGAATGCATCATCGGATGACAGACGGCTGTGCTAACTGGATCCCCGAGACAGCACCGTCCGACAGTATTAGGAACGCCGGAGCCGCACGTACCCGGCCCGACCGCTGATACGCCGGTGAACGCGGCCGCAACGGCGAAAACCGCGCGCACCGCGAACGCACTCGCGACGGGACCCAACAGCACCGGCGAGAGGAACTGGCCAACGTAGCCAAAGGTCGCAACGTAGGAACTATACTGGCCCTTCTGGTCGGCAGGCGCGAGTTCCTCGACCCAGAGTAACACCATCGGGAAGACCAGCCCCTGGCCCAGCCCAAACAGCACGACAGGAATCACGGCGAGGAAACGACCGCCCGCGAACGCCGCCACGACGAAGCCCACGGTCCAGAGCGCGAGCGCGGCGAGGGTCAGCTCCGGGTAGCCGAGACGCCTCCTGATCCGGTCGTAGAAGTACGCGCTCGCACCGCCGGCGACCCCGAGCGCGGCGAGGTAGAGGCTGATGGTGAACGAAGAGCCGACCCCGAACGTGGCGAGGAGCGCTGGGTAGTAGACGGTGTAGGCGTACAACAGCAGGTTTGCAACGAAGTAGAGGCCGTAGACCAGCAGGATGAGCGGCCGCGCGGCGAGCACGTCGAGCAGGCCCCGAAGCCCGCTCGCGTCCTCGCTACTCCCCCCATCATCCTCGCTCAGGAGGGGGGTCTCGGGGACGGTGAGGAAGGCGAGCACGCCCAGCGGGAGCGCGAGGCCGTAGATCGCGAACGGTGCGTACCACGAGAGCGTCCCGAGCGCGCCGCCGGCGACCGGCCAGATAGCGGCCCCGAGGCTGTTGGCGCTGCCGCGCAGCCCCATCGCGCGGTCCTTGCGGTCGCCGGAGAAGAGGTTGTAGATCAACACCGTCACGCCCGTGTAGACGAACGCGACGCCGACGCCCAACACTGCTCGCGTGAGGAGCAAGAGCGGAAACGACTCGACGACCAGCCCCGCGGTCCCGGCGACGGCGTACACGACGAGGCCGGCGATGTAGGGTCGGCGGGGCCCGTAGCGGTCGATGACCGCACCCGCGACCGAGCTGGTGAGCACGATGAACAGGCCGTGGGTGGTGATGATCAGCCCCGCCAGGAACTGGGGCACCCCGAGTCCGGCCTGGATCTGGTTGACGACCGGGCCGAGGATGGTCCCAGCCATCACTGTCAGGGTGGCCGAGGCGACCACGACCCACAGCGCCGTGCCTGGTCGGCGGAGCGAGCGGTCGTGTGCCCCCCATCACTCGCCCTCTAGGTCCGCTCCGAGGTTTCCGGCGACGGTGCCCAATCCGGCGGCGAGCTCGTCGACCTGCTCCTCGTCGAGCCCGCGGGTCGCCTCGGCGTTCACCGCCGTCTGTACCGCCCGAATCTCCTCACGCAACGCCTCGGCCTCGGCGGTGAGATACAGTGGTTTCCGTCGCCCGTCGTCGGGGTCGGGCCGGCGCTTGACGTAGCCCTTCGTTTCGAGCCGGTCGGCGACGCGGGCGACCACCGACTTATTGAGGTGGTGGCGCGCGACGATGTCGGCTTGGGTGAGACCCTCCTCGTCGTAGAGCGCGAAGAGCACGCGGTACTCGCCGTGACCGAGACCGTACTCCGAGAGCCGGGCCTGGACTCGCGCACTCAGTACGCGACCCGCAAGCGAGACGTACCACGCCAGTCGTTCGTGGTGCACGGCTCGAATCGTTGCTGTAGCAACTTAATCGATCCGTGTCGGTGGCGTAGCGTGATAGAGACTACTCTGCTCTGTAGGATCGCTAGATGCGGCTTAGTTTCGGCGTTCTCACTCACACTCCCGTTGAGCAGAAACCGACACACTGCGACTGATCCTACGGATATCTAACAGTACGACGAAGATTGTAGACAGTACATTTGAGGATCATCTCGCGGAATTCGAGATGCCAGCTCCGCGCACGCACGGCG
>CAZJHA010000102.1:0-7498 GCA_964545755.1 uncultured Halobacteriales archaeon
CAGGCGCTCAATGGACGAACGCCCGCCGAGGAGGTTCTCAACTAGACAGTGCCCGCGTCGTGACCTGCTCAGTGGAGTTTGAGTTCGACCCGCCGGCCGTCGGGGTCGCGGACGTAGGCCGCCCAGTCGCGGCCGTACGCGCCGAGGCGCTCGCGCGGTTCGCCCTCCTCGACCTCGACGTCGGCTTCCTGGAGGTCGTCGAGCAGCGTCGCCATCGCGTCGCGCGTATCGGTCCCGTTCGAGCGCAGGAGGATGCAGATGTGCTCGCCGTCGACGTCGAACGGTTCGTCCGTGGGCACGAGATGGAGGTGTCGCCCGCCAGCGGCCACAGCCACGAACGGGAGCTCGTCGCGCTCGAAGCGTTCGCGGTCGCGGACGGGGAGTCCGAGCAGGTCGTGATAGAATTCGAGTGCCCTGTCGAGGTCGCCGACGCGGATGGCGACGTGGTCGAGGTCGACCGGTTCGAATGCCATGCATAGGGATGGAGTCGGCGGAACTAAAGCCCGCTGGAGGTGAGGCTGACCCGGAGATTCATGGCCGCCGAGTGCGACCGCCCGGTATGGTCCCTCCCTCATCCGAGCCGTTCGCGCCGGCCATCGACGGCCACACCCATCTGACGCCCGGCCGCCTGATGGGTGCGATTCGTGGCGCACTCGCCGAGCAGGCCGGCTGGCAGTTCGACCATCCGACCACCCGCGAGGGGATGGAAGAGCAGTTCCGGGCGGCGGGCGTCGAACGGTATCTCGCCCTGCCGTACGCCCACAAGCCTGACATGGCCGCCGACCTGAACGAGTGGCTGCTCGACTGTGCCACCGACTCCGAAATGACTGTTCCCTTTGCCACCGTCCACGGCGACGATGACGTGGAGGTGGTCGTGAGGGAGGCGTTCGCGGCGGGGGCACGCGGGCTGAAGTTCCAGTGCCCAGTTCAAGAGTGCGGGCCGGCCGACCCGCGGCTCGACCCGGCCTTCGAACTCGCCGCCGAATATGACAAACCCATTCTCTTCCATGCGGGCACCGCACCGCTGTACGAGGACAGTCCGCACGTCGGCATCGAGTCCTTCGAGACGTTCACTGAGTCCTACCCGGAGGTGCGCGCGGCCTGTGCCCACATGGGCGCGTTCCAAACCGAGGGGTTCCTCGCGCTCGTCGCCGACCACGACAACGCCTTCCTCGATACCTCATTCGCCATGTCCACCGAGGCCGCCGAACACCTCGGTGCGGAAATCGACATCCCCGATGACCGGCTCGAAACGCTCTCTGAATCGATCTTCTACGGCTCGGATTATCCGAACATCCCCTATCCCTACGAAGCCGAGCGCGCCGGGCTGTTGAAGCGTGACCTCTCCGAAACCGCATTTCGCGACATCTTCGCCCGCACGGCCGAGCGCTTTCTCGGCGAGCGCTGAGGGCGGGTGACGAAACGGCTTTGACCGCGCCGGTCCTGTTCATGTCCGTGACGCAGGTCTGTCTCGTCGGCGGCGATACCGACATCCGCTATGAGTTGCTCTCTCGCGAGACTGCCCGCCGCGCGCTCTCGACGTACGACCTCGCGGAGCCGTACACGAACACGCTCGTCCTCACCACCGTAAGCCTCGGCGCGGCCGTTTCGCTCCTGAATGACTTGAACTGGTATCTCGTCCGCTTTGCGAGCGACGCGCTCGTCCGCGACCCCTCCATCAGCGACGAGGAATGGCTCTCGCGTCCGCTCGCCGAGGCGGTCCGCGACGGAGAAGTCGCTCCCGCCGAAACAGACCATGCGTACAAAATCTACGGCGTCGACGGCGACAGCCTCACGGAGCCGACGTTTTCCACCGAAAGCGACCACGAAGACGGACTCGTCGTCCGCATCACCGAAGCGGCCTTCGACGGCTGAGACTCACTCGGTCGTGGGGTTTTCGAGCGCTTCCTCGATTGGTTCGTCGCCATCGAGCATCTCGAAGGTCTCGCCGTGGGTGCTTTCCATGTCGAGGGCAGTCACCAGCGTCCGCGCGACGTCAGCGCGCGTCACCTCGCCGCGGTCGAGTTTTGCCGCCGTCCGAATCGTGCCCGTCGCGGAGTCGTCGGTCAGCGCGCCGGGTCGGACGATGGTGTCGGTCAGGTCGCTCGCTTGCAGGTGGTCGTCGGCTGCCTGTTTTGCGAGCAGGTAGTCGTAGAGCGCGTCGGGACTGTTCTCGGGGTCGTCGGCGTTCATCGCACTCAACATGACGAAGCGCTCGACGCCTTCGGCTTCGGCGGTCTCGATCATCCCGATTGCGCCGTCGCGGTCGACACCCTCGACGTCATCGCCGCCCGACCCGGCCGCGAAAATGATGGCGTCGTGACCGGCGACCGCGTGCGTGACGTCCTCGGTCAGGTCAGCGACGACCGTCACGACGCCGAATTCCTCCATCTCCGCGACCTGTGACTCCGCCCGGACCATCGCCGTCGCTTCGTGGTCGCTCTCGCCCAAAATCTCAGTGATGTGTTGGCCAACCCCGCCGTGTGCGCCCGCGATGAGTACGTTCACAGCTGCGATACGGTCCGACGACGCCTAAGTCGTCCGCTTTCGGCGGTCAGTAGCCCCGTTCGATGAGATACTCCGCCAGCCCGCAGAGTAGTTCGCGCGCCTCGTTGTCCGGCAGCACGTCGAGCCGAGATTTGCCCCGCTCGACGAGGTCACGGCTCAGCGTTCGCGCGTACTCGATGCTGCCGGCGTCGTCAAGCGTGGCGACGGCGGCGTCGATTTCCTCCTCGGTCACGGCTTGTGGGTCGTCCGTCCCGACGAGCGATTCGACGTCGACGCCCTGTTCGCGTGCGTGCAGCGTCACCGCCGTGCGCTTGCCCTCGACGAGGTCGCTACCGCGCTGCTTTCCCAGCTGCTCGCTTGGGACGGTGAGGTCCAACACGTCGTCGCGTATCTGGAAGGCGCGCCCGATGTCGAGCCCGTACGCCCCGAGCGCGTCGGCGGTCTCGTCGTCCGCACCGAGCAGGAGTGCTGGAATCCGTGCGGCCGCCGCATACAGCACAGCCGTCTTCTGTTCGACCATATGGATGTACTCCTCGGTCGTGACGTCCGCGCGACGCTCGAACTCGACATCGAGCGACTGACCCTCGCAGATTCGCGTACACGTTTGGGCGAGCTCCGAGAGCGCCTGCACCGTGCGCTCTGGCGGCGCACCGGTTTCGAGCATGAACTCGAAGGCCTTCGAATAGAGCGTGTCGCCGGCGAGGATTGCCGTCTCGGTGTCGAACGCCCGATGGACTGAGGGAACGCCCCGACGGAGGTCGTCGTCGTCCATGATGTCGTCGTGAATCAGCGTAAAGGATTGAATGGTCTCGATGCTCACCGCCGCCGCCATCAGGTCGATTTCGTCCGCCCCGTCGAGCGTCGGGACGCTCTCGTACGGGCCGTTCACCGTGCCGTCGGCGAGTGCCTCCGCGACCAGCAGCGTCAACGCGGGCCGGAGGCGCTTGCCGCCGGCGTCGAGAAGGTGGCGCGAAGCCCGATAGAGCCGTTCCGGCTCCTCGATGGGCAGTCGCTCGTCGAGCGCCGCGTTGACGAGTTCCCGTCGGGTTTCGATGGCTGTCTCGACCGCCGACGCGCTCATTCGACCAGCGAGATGACGTTGCCGTTGCGCGTCGCGTGGAGGTCACGGCCCATTCGGTAGCCCTGCCCCTCGGCGAGATCGATGTACCGGGCGAGATGCTCCATGTCGTTGTGAGCGGGAATCACCTGTCGGGGCTGGATGGCGTCGAGCATCTGGTAGTGGCCCTCCTGGGACATGTGGCCCGAGACGTGGACGTCGTCGTAGATGCGCGCACCCTGCATCTTCAGCAACTGCTCGGACTGGTAGCGCTGACCCTCGTTCGTGGGTTCGGGGATGATGCGCGCGCTAAAAATCACCTTGTCGCCCTCGTCGAGCTGGTAGGGCGTTTCGCCGCGGCCCATCCGGGTCAACATCGCGCGCGGCTCGCCCTGATGGCCCGTGACGATGGGCAGGAAGTTCTCCTTGCCCTCGTTCATGATTCGTTTGAACGTTCTATCCACGGACTGACGGTGGCCGAACATGCCGAGGTCGTCGGGGAAGTCGACGAAGTCGAGGCGTTCTGCGGTCCCCGAATATTTTTCCATCGACCGACCGAGGAGAACTGGCTGGCGGCCGATGTCCTTGGCGAACTCCACAATAGAGCTCACGCGGGCGATCTGACTGGAGAAGGTGGTGGCGACGATCCCGCCGTCGTAATCCTCCATGCTGTACAGCACGTCCTTGACGTGGTTGCGCGCGAGCTGCTCGCTCGGGGTGCGGCCCTTGCGTCCGGCGTTCGTACAGTCCTCGATGTAGCAGAGCACGCCCTCGCCCTCGCGGCCGATCTCGCGGAATCGGTCCATGTCGATGGGGTCGCCGATTACAGGGGTATGGTCCATCCGCTTGTCCAGCCCGTAGATGATCGAGCCCTCGGGCGTGTGGAGGACGGGGTTGATGGCGTCGATGATGGAGTGGGTGACGTTGACGAACTCCAGTTCGAGTCCGTTGCCGATCTCCATCGTGTCGCCGGCATCCATCTTCACGAGGCCGTTGCCGACGCCGAACTTCTCCTCCGATTCGATCTGCTGTTTGACCAGTTCGATGGTGAACGGCGTCGCCACCACGGGCGCGTCGTAGCGATGGGCGAGTTTCGAGATGGCCCCGATGTGGTCCAAGTGACCGTGAGTCGGCACGATGGCCTGCACCTCGCCATCGAGGTCGGACATGACTCTGTCGTCGGGAATCGCCCCCATGTCGATCAGGTCGAGACTGTGCATCCGCTCGGTCTCGACGTTGTCGTGGATGAGGACCTGTGAAAGGTTGAGACCCATGTCGAAGACGACGATGTCCTCGCCCGCCCGCACGGCCGTCATCTGCCGGCCCACTTCCTCGTAGCCGCCGATTGTCGCGATGTCGATTTCCATAGTTGTTGCTCCCGAGCCGCCCGCGCGCACGAAGGACTGGCTGGCCGGTCGCGTGACCTGCCCGCCCGCCCCGAACCGCACCCGGGGCGGTCTCTCGGATAAGCGGGACTATGGGCAGGGGTGGTATAAACTCCGTGGGTCGCCGACGAGCCGTCCGACCGGCGCTCAGCCGACCCGCGTTCCGGGCGAGTCGCCGTCGAGGAATCCCTCCAACCCATCGAGACCGAAAATCGACGCCGGCGCGTCCAGTTCGAGCAGCGCCCGGACCTTCGCACTCATTCCACCGGTGACGTCGGTCGCGTCGCTCCCGCCGAGCGCCTCCCGAACCGCGGCGAACGACTCGATGCACTCGATGACCTCACCATCGGAACCGAACACGCCCGGAACGCCCGCACACAGGCCAACGCGGTCGGCATGCAACTGGGTGGCGAGTTCCACCACGAGTTCGTCGCCGCTCACGACCGTGACGCCCGCTCCAGTATGGGCGATGACGTCGGCTTGGACCGTCGGCACGAACCCCTCGGCGAGCATTGTCTCGACCGGCGTCGACAGCGATAGTTCTCCGTCGCCATCGCGCGCGGCCGCCGAAAGAGGGTGAACCGGCAGCGCGGGCACGTCTCGCTCGTGGAGAGCGGCGAGCACGGCGTCGTTCAGCCGTCCCATTGCATCGTGGACCGCGAGCGCGCCGGTCACGTCGTGGCTACCCGTCTCGCTGGTGATGCCGTGTTCGCTCGCGTGATGGTGGCCGAAGCTCCCGCCGCCGTGGACGAGCACTATCTCCTCGTCGTAGTCCGCGATTGCTGCGGCCGCCCGCGCGAGGTTCCCCTCGTCGAGGGTCTCCGGGCGCTGCTTGTCGGTGATGACGCTCCCGCCGAGTTTCAGAACGACTGTCATCCCTCCTCCCGGCGCACGCCCTCGGAATCGAGTTCGGCGCGGAACGACTCCACACAGCCCGGCGTGTAGCTGAGGGCCGTCCGGCTGGCCTCGCTCTCGTCGAGGGCGACGATGCAGCCACCGCCGCCCGCCCCCGTCAGTTTCGCGCCGCGTGCGCCCGCCTCGCGGGCGGCCCACACCATCGAATCGAGCGAGCGCGCCGAAACCCCGAGCGCGCTCAATAGCCCGTGATTGACGTCCATCAGCCGCCCGAGTTCGTCGATGTCGCCCTCGTCAAGCGCGCGCTCGCCCCGGCGGACGAGATCACCGATGGCTCCGACCGTATCGGCAGCGAAATCGTATTTTTCGCGCAGTGCGCGCACACCCGCGACCAACTCGCCGGTATCACCAGCGCCTCCATCGTACCCGATGACGAACGGGAGATTCGGCGCGTCGAGCTGCCGGCAGTCGTCGCCTTCCACTCGTACTGCGCCGCCCATCGCCGAGCAGAACGTGTCCGCGCGGGATGCCTCGCCCGATTGCACCTCGTGTTCGACCTGATAGGCACGGTCTGCGAGTTCCTCAGGTGAGAGTTCGACGCCGAGTTCGCGCGTCGCGGCGTCGATACCCGCGACCACGACCGCCGCCGAGGAGCCAAGCCCCGCACCCAACGGTATTGCGCTCTCGATGTCGACGTCGAAGCCCGTTTCGGGTGCGTCGGCGGCCTCGCGGGCCTGTGTGACTGCGCCGTCGACATACCCGGTCGCGGCCTCGACCAGCGACTGCGGAACATCGACGTCGGGCGCGCCGTTGCCGCCGTACTCCACGGTGAACCCGTCCAAGGTGAGGTCGCCGGCATCGACTCGGAGTCGCCCGTCCGAGCGGGCCGTGACCTCGACCGTCGCGCGGCGTTCGATTGCGCAGGGCACTGCGGGTTCGCCATAGACGACCGCGTGTTCGCCGAAGAGATAGACCTTCCCGGGGGCGCTGGAGACAGCCATGCGACTCCTCTGCGTGCGAGCCTAACAGTCGTTGCGAATCCTCGGCCAATCAAGAACCGAAAACAAAACAGTACCGATACATTGGGTGGGCGATACCGGAAGTCGTCGATCAGGCTGGGGAGAACAGAATCCCCTCGGATAGAACGGTGAAGCAGACACCAGTGGCGAGCATGACCACAAAGCCGATTCCGACTGTAACGACGTAATGCACTGTTGATCTATACTCGGGGCGCTCGCCGAGAAAATTCTCAACAGTACCACCGGTGGTCATCCACCCCGATAGGTGAAGCAATCCTATCGGTAGCAAGAATCCTCCGAGTAGTGTCGGAGGGAAGAGGACATACCAAAAGAGCATATGTGCCAGCGAGTTCGGCTCGGCTATCAACCCCATATCTACTGTAAGAACGGACCTGCGTTGATAAATCCACGCTGACTCACTGACCTAGTGAGTACAGTAGCGGCGAGTTAGATGCCTTCCTCGAAGTCTTCGAGCGCGTAGCCCGGTTCGCCGCCGGTGCGGTCCACAGTTTCATTGGCGAGCAGCCAGTAGACGACCGACAGCGCCCGACGACCCTTGTTGTTCGTCGGCACGACGATATCGACGTTGCTCACGGAGTTGTTCGAGTCACACATCGCAATCACCGGAATACCCACGGTGACGGCCTCCGTCACGGCTTGGGAGTCACCGATGG